>CANQJD010000077.1 GCA_947624175.1 uncultured Bacilli bacterium | reverse complement strand
GAACTTTTTTATTAAGAAGTCTTTATTTTTGAGGCTTCTTTTATAAAGTTCAACATAACTAAAAGTTCAACATAAATTGAAAAAAAAGGCTTTTCTAATTCAGTAATGACTATTTTAGATAGTAAGAAATTAGAAAATCTTGGTTATAAAAATACTCATGATATTAAATATCGGATAGAAGAAACTTTAGATATTTTAAAAGAAAATTAAATAATAAAATATATATTGATTATATACTTATATTGCTTTTTAATATATTATAACTGAAAATTTCACATCTTGACTAAAGTGTTTATAGGTAGTATAATATCAATGATTTTTTGAATTTTGCGAAATGACGCAAATGTGCTAATTTATATTTCGAAGGTTAGGAGGAGTTATGAAAAAGTTAGCAAATAGTCAACCATGGGGGGGGCATAGTACAAAAACTACACCCTTAAAAAATGAACAAAAAGAAAGTATTGTAAATTTATTGTGGACAGGTGGGTTTGATTCCACTTATAGACTTATTGAATTATCAATGAGAGATGTTACTATTCAACCAGTTTATGTTGTGGATAGCAATCGTGGTTCTATGGCAAGAGAACAAGAGGCAATGGATACAATATTAGAAAAGTTAAATGATAAAGAAGGAACAAAAGCAACAATTTTACCTATTAAAAAAATTAAACTTGAAGATATTCCTGAAAATGAAGAAATAACTAATGCATATTTGCTTTTTAAAAAGGAAGCTGATATGGGAATTCAACATGATTGGATTGCAAGGTTAGCAGTAGACATTAATGGTTTAGAAATATGTATTGAAAAAGCTTTGGGAGATCATGCTCCTATACGTAATTCTATTTTAAGACATGGAAAATTAATTGATACTGGTGATGGATTTATAGTTGATAAAGAAAAATCATCTAAAGAATTAAATTTAATATTAGGAAATTTAAAATTACCTATTTTTAATAAAACAAATTTAGAAATGTTAGAAGATATTAAAAAATGGGGATATGAAGATGTTATAAGTTGTATTTGGTTTTGTCATCAACCAATCAATGGTAAACCATGTGGTTTATGTAATCCTTGTAATACAAAAATAGATGCAAAGTTAGATTTTATGCTTCCTTCTCTTGCATTAAAACGTAGTAAAAGAATGCGAAGAATTAATAAAATTTTTGGGGAAACAGGTAAAAAAATATATATAAAATTTGTTAGAAAGGTTAGTGGAAAAATATGGAATTAGTAATATCAATAGCATTTGGTTTGTGGTTTTTAATAGGTGCAATATTTTATGGATTTATTACAAGACCAGAGAAAAATAATAAAAAAAGGAAGGGTAGTAAATAATGAATACATATATGTTTGGTGTAATAATTGCAATTATAATTTTTATTGTAGTTGGAATATTCGCTGGTCGTAAAGTAAAAAATACTGATGATTATTATGTTGCTGGTAGAAAAGCTCCAACAATCTTAATAGTTGGTTCACTTATAGCATCATTTTTAAGTACAGGTGCATTTCTTGGAGATACTGGAGAAGTTTATAGTGGTTTCTTTATGGGAATTGTAATAGTTGGTGTATTACAAGCATCTGGATATGTATATGGTGCAGGGTTATTTGGAAAATTCATTCGTAGAAGTAAAGTTAATACAATTCCAGAATTTTTTGGAAAAAGATTTAATTCATCTCGTTTACGAAAATTAGCTTCATTTACCTTGATAATTGCTGTTATAGCTTATTTGTTATCAGCTATTCAAGGTGTTTCAACCTTAATGTCTACAATTACAGGTTTAGATTATAAATGGGCTGTAATAATCGCATGGCTTTCATTCACAATTTTTACTGTTTATTCTGGCTCAAAAGGAGTATTAATAACTGACACTATAATGTTCTTGGTATTCTTAAGTGGAGCTTTAATTGGTGTTCCATTTATAGTAAGTCATGCTGGTGGATGGAATACAGCTATATCTTCTTTAGCAGTTTCAACAACGAATCCTGGTATCATTTCTTGGACAAATAATCTTAGTTATTTGTATCCGACTGGTATGCAAAATTTAATATGGGCAGTTGTATATGGTATAGTATGGGCAATTGTTGTTATGATTAGTCCATGGCAAACTAGTAGATATTTAATGGCTAAAGATGAACATACTATAATGAGATCATCAGTATGGGCTTCTATAGGCGTTGTAACTGTAACTACAGCATTATATTTTTCAGCAGCATTTATTTATAAAATAAATCCCGGATTAACAGATTCTAGTACAGCTATGATTTGGGCAGCAATGAATTGTATGCCTACAATAATTGGAGTTGTATTATTGACAGGTATATTGGCAGCTGGAATATCTTCGGCCTCAACCTTCTTATCATTAATAGGTTCATCTTTAACAAATGATATTATAACTAAATACAATAATGCTCCAGTTAAAAAAGCTTTAAAAGTTTCAAGAATAGGTATGTTGGCTGTTAGTTTAGTAGTACTATTGTTAGCATTCTTTAATCCGCCTCAAATATTCTGGATAATGTACTTTGGAGGTACAGTAATTGCTAGTTCTTGGGGAGTTGTAGCAATCGTAAGTATTTGGAGTAAAAAATTAAGTGAAACCGGAGCTTTTTATGGAATGCTATTAGGATTTTTAGGATGTGTAATACCAAAAGCATATTCAGCAATTAATGGAATTACTTTACCAATTTATTTAGACCCATTCTTTATAGGAATTATTTTAAGTATTATAGGAATGATAATTGGAAGTATAGTAAAGAAAGCTCGTCCAGAAGATGTTAAGTTTGTAGAAAATATACATATTAGACCAAGTTCTGAAATTGATGTAGTAAAAGATAAGAAAACACATAACTTAATGTATGTTTATGCAATATTTAGTATATTGTTAGGATTATTCTTTGTCTTTGCTTATGCAATTCCTTATTTTAAAGCCATATAAATATAGGTAATAAATTTTATTAAAGTATCGAAAAATTAATTATGTATCTTAACCATAGGTTATGGAATCATATGATTATATTAATAAATTGTAGGGTAGTAAGAAAATGGGATAGTCCCATTTTTTAATATTATATAAATATTTTTACTTGTCTATTAATGTCAAATAAAATAATAGTTTTAGAAATTATGTTAGAATAGTTATCAAGAAGTGATTAAAATGAAATTTAAAGATAAACTAAAAAAAATAATAAACTTTTGTAAAAATAAATGTACTGAAATTTACAGACCTAACTTAATTAATACTTTTATTATTATTGGTTTAACAATTTTACTTTTTGTTATTTATTGTATAGTAAATCCTTTGAATTATGATAAAGATATAAACTTGATAAGTATTTATACATGTATTTCTTCTTTAATTTTTCCTTTAATTATTTTATTAATTGAAAAAACTAACGATAAGCATGATTATATCTGTTCAGATGCCTGTTTAAAAGTTACTAAAGTTTTTCCATTTATAATATATTTTTGTACAAATGCAATTATACTTTCTATTTTTAATGATATTAAATATTGTATTATTTCGTGTATTATTACTTTTGTTTATATTATATTTATGTATTATAATGCTTTTAAACTATTTTCGGATATTTTATTTTCAAATAAAATATTTGAAAAAGTTAGAGCAAGTATGATTGAAAATGATATTAAAAAGCAAATAAAAAATATTTCTTCTGTTAATGTTAACTTAATAAATAAGTATTCTAATATAGGTATAAAAGCTTCTTATGAAGAAGATATCGATATAAGCAATTTTGAAAGGATAAATATATATTGCAATAATCATTTAGGAATAATAGATAATTATAATTATAAAATTATTGATAGAATAGCTAAAAAATTAGAAAAAATAAATATAAAAAAATATAATATTATTGTTTTAATATCAAATATAGGAGAAGTTTTAAATAAAGATAGTAGTTGTATAAAAATTTATTATTTAAAAGACTATGAAAAGAAAGTTAATGAACTATTGAAATTAGTTACAGATAAAATATATAAAATTTCAAATATTGATTATAACTTTTGTGTTAGTTTAAACTATGAAAGTTTAAGAAAAGAGAACATAGAAGCAATTAAAAATGAATCTATAATAGATTTTAGAAATGGGTTGAATAATTATTTTGATATATATAAAAGTTACATTGATACAATTAAAAAGAATCCCATTGATGAAAATTCAGAATCTACATTTATCCAAAAAACATATAGTATTATTTCAAAAATCAAAAATGATATTATTGAATATTCGTATATGTTAATTTCATTACATAATAGTAGAATGATGGCTGAATTGAATGATATTGTTTATAAGATGTTATTTTATTCTTATGAGCATAGTGAATTAATATCTATATACTATCTTTATGAAGCATATTGTGATTTGATGCTTAATTCTTTAAAATTAAATTATAGTGATTTATATGAAAATATGCAAACTAAAATTTTTGATTTTTTAGATTTATTATTCTATGATATTAGCATTGAAAAAATAGAATTTCAGAAAAAAGTATTACAAGTTATTAATGAAAAAATGAGTGATGTGATATATTCTTTAAAAAATAATAAAAATTTTGATTTGTTTTTAAAGAAAATATTTACCTTTATTGAAAATATATATAATACAAAAAGTACAAATATAAAAAACACATTTATTATTAATACTTGTAAAGAAATTTTAGATAATTATAATATAAATATGTTTGCAACTCTATCATATATTGTTAAATACTTTGAATCTAATAATATAGAAAAAGAAAAAATAATGAATATTTTAGAATTATATGAAAAATATGATTCATTGTCAATTATAGAAATTACATTAAATATATTAAACCGAAAATTTAATGAAAAATCATATCATTGGGAATTTTTTGAATTTGATTCATCAAATTTAGAAAAATTTCATGATAATACAAACGATTATGTTATTCATTTATGTTGTTTATTATTAAATGAATTAAAAAGTAACAAATTAGAGTTTCCTAACAATTATCTTTTGATAAATAATGCAGATAAATTTATTTCAGAGTTATCAAATTTAAATTGTACTGAATTAGTTAATAAGTTTAAAATGACCTTGGAAAAAATACATATGGATATAATTAATAATTCAGTTTCTGAAGATAAAATAAAGCAATTTAAGGAGGAATTTTGTCAATACTATGAGCAAAAATCTTTGCTTGCTAAAATTTTCAAAAGTACAAATAATTATCAAAAAATAAGTGATAATCATAATGATGAAGATTTAATATTAAAATGTTCGTGCGATAAAAAAATGTTTCTTTCAGATTTTTCTAAAAAAAATGTATCATCTACAAAGATGCTTGCTGAAGAATGCTCAAGTTATTTCATTTTAAAGGAAGAAAAGAAAATTGCTGAAATATTAGATAAAAAGACTTTACTTTCTTCTATGAAAATTTCAGAATATTTGAGTAAAAAAATTAATTTAAATAATTTAATTATTTTTGCAAATGATTCTGCAATTAGTTCTATTTTAGGATATTCAAAAATTATTTATAAAATTAAAAATAAAAAATATAAAAATTTAAAATCAGATAGATATTTAATAGTAAGAAAAAAATCTATTCCTATATATTCTATAAATGGACTTAATGATGACTATATATATTTATTTCAAAAAGATAAGATTGGTATAATGCAAAAAAATAATCAAGAATTTAATATAAATATTAAAAATATTAAAGCAAGAAAAAATAAAAATTTATTAGAACTAGTTAATCTTTGTATTAGTGAATATGTTAGATTTGATGATAAAAAAATGGAAGGAATAAAATTTGAAAAATAAAATTAGAATTTATTAAAAAATTATGGAGAATGATATGGAAAAAGAACAAGCTTATATTGATGATAAACCTTTTAATAATTTAGATGAAAATGAACAAAATTTAAGTATTATTTCTACTGATAAAAATGAATTAGAAATACAAGTACTTGATAATAGTAAATATTCATTTTCAGATTTTAATAGAGTTAAAACTTTATATGTTCTTGGTAATAATTTTATATTAACGGCTTTTAATGTTAGAATGATTAATATTAAATTATCTTATATGCCAGAAGCAATATTTAAATCAAAGTTATTTTTTTATAGAAGATTTATACCAACTGATAACAATGAAATTAAACATTTTACTGAAAACACTAAAATAAGAAAATTAGAATATTATAATGATAGTATTGCTAAAGTTTTTAAAAATATAAGTATTAAATCTTTTAGAGAAACTAAAAAGAATAAACTTAATAAAGTTACAATCGAAGCAAATAATATTAAAGAAAGAAAACTTTTTGATATTGAAATAAATAAAGTTAAATTATCATTATCTTTAAAATCTAATTTTAATTATTCTCATAATTATAATAATTTAGAAGAAATTATAAAAGATAGAAGTAATATAATTATAAAGTTTAGTAAAGGTATGATATTTAAAGAAATATATAAATATATTTTAATATTAGATACTGTCTTTTATTTAATGACTTTAAATAAAAGAAGACATAAAGAAGTATATTTATATGATTATAAGGGAAATAAATATTCTTGTTATGATGAAAAAATGGAAGAATCTGATATAAAAGTAAATGATAAAAATTATTTAATAGTTAATGGTGATATGGTATATATAACTTTTGAAAAATTATTTAAAGGTCTTTGTAGATTTAAAGAAGATTCTAAAAATGCAATATTTCCATTTTTAAATTATGATATTAAAAATACTAGTATTGAAATAAGTTTTTTAGAGTATTATAGAGTTTTAGAATATTTAAAAAGAGATGAAAATAAAGAAAATGGTAAAGGTAGAAATTCTATATTTATAAAGGATGTATTAAAAGATAATAAAGAATTAAAAGAAAAATATTTTAAAGATTATAAAATAGAAGAGTTAGAAGAAGAAATTAGGTCACTTAGAAATTATTATTCACATTATGGATATTATATTAATAAATTGCCTATTCCAACATTTAATCGCAAAAGAGATAAAATAATTACAGTTGATTGGATATTAAAGGTTCATGATTTAATAAAAAGTATTGCTTATATAGAAATATATAGAACTTTTGGAATTAATGTTGATTGGAGTAGGTTAATATATTATATTTAAGATTAATAGAATTATAGTAAAAATAAAAAGAGAAAGACTCATTTTTGTATAATAATTTTTAATATAAAATTAATAAGTATTTAATGTAAAAAAATGTAAATATTATAGTATTTTTTCCAATATTTTGATATTATATAGACAATATATTAAAATGTGAGGTTGATAGTATGATGCAGAGATATAAAATTTCAAAAGAGCAAGCAAAACTATATGTTGATAGCACTTTAAGTGATGATACTCCATGGCTAAAAGAAATATTAATAAAAGACAAGAAAAATCCTTGTTTATATGAAAAAGAATATGAGAATCTAGAAGATTTCAAAAAGAGATTTATTGATAGTAGGTTTAATAATTTGTTCAAAGAAGCTTTTAAGGAGTGGCATATAGAATACGATAATGAAAGAAAAAAAGATAATAAAATTGTAGATTGCCAATTGTGTGGGCAAAAAAATATAGAATATTTGTCAAAAATAACCAATGACAAAAATGGTAAAAGTTTAATTATAGGTAGCAGATGTATAAGTAAATTTCCTTATATTGTAGATAGTTATGGTAGAACATTAACTCAAATTAGAAAAGAAAGAGATTCGACTACTAACAGAAAATTAAAAAATGAAGAAATATTAGAGAAAAGAATTCCTAATATTTTAAATAATATAGATAAATTTAATAAATTAATGGTCAATAATAAGTATATACTTAGATCTGATATTGAGAGAATATATAGAGAATTAAATAGTGATATTAATAATAAATATAATAATTATCTTAAGTTAAAAAATATTTCTGAAAATAAGATAGAAAAAATAGTAAATATTAATAATAGAGTGTTAAAATTTTTTAAAATCTATGAAGATTATATAAAGTTTTGTGAAAATGATATATTTGGTTTAAATATAAAAATGTGTGAATGGATTAGTTTAAATGGTGATTACAACTTATATTATAAATTAGCAAGTGATGGGAAAATTACTCAAAATACTATTTCTCAAATAAAAGAACCTAATTTTATATTTAAAATAATATCGAAATTTGATGAATTATTAGCATCAAATAACTTATTATTGCAAAAAAGTAGCATAGGAAATAAATTTAAAATAAGTATTGATAATAACAAAATATTGTTTGATGTTGATAGTTTTAGTTTTATTGAAGAATATAAAGATTATTTGTTTAATGGAAATATAAATATTAAAATTAATAAAAACGAGTTAATAAGAAATGCAACTATATCAGATAATAATTCAATAAGAAAATCATTAGATTTGATAGCTAATTCTATTTATAATTTTGGTTATAAATATGAATTTAGTGATATAAGTTTGAATGAAGTATCTTTTTATAAAAAAAAAGAAAAAGAATTTTATGTTGTTAAATTAAAAGAATTTATAAATCAGTTTAAAATTTATATATTAGAAAATAATGTTAAAAATAATATAGAAGAAATATTAAAATATATTCAAGAAAAATCAGAAGTATATTCATATATTGATTACAAGGATCATTTAAGAAATTATGATATTAAAATAGGTAATATTTAATAGTTAATTATAAGGAGGTAGTATGGAATTAAAAGATTTTAAGCTAAGTGCAAATAATTTGGGACCTATGATAGATAATTTGAATCATCAAGAAGAAGAAATTTTTAAAGCTATTGACGAAAAAAATTCAGAAAATGAACGAAGACATTATGAAGAAGTTGAAAGAGAAAAGAAAATTATAGAATTATTAGAGTCTATTGAAAAAAATACATTTTTATTAGTTGAAATATTTAAAATATTGGAAACAAATACAACAGATCAAAAAATTATTCTTGAAATAGTGAATGAATTAAATTCATTATTCACTATAAATCAGAAAGAAGAAACAAAAACATTGTATAGAAAAATAATGGATAAAATAAATAATCTTATATCAGATGTTAATACTTCAAATACTTTGATTTCTTATGCATTATTTGTTTCAAGAATATTAATTAAAAATGGAAAATTGTAATTATTAAATGTAGTTAATGTTTATATTTAATTATTTTTATAACAGTATCAAATGTTCATGATTTAATAAAGAATATTGCTTATATAGAAATATATAAGACTTTTGGAATTAATGTTGATTGGAGTAGGTTAATATATTAATTTAATAATAAAATAAACTAAAAAAATATGTAAAATGGCTATTTAGACTTTATATTTTTTTATTTTTATTATATAATTAAATTGTACATAGGAATTACAAGTTTGAAGGAGGAATTATGATATTAGATAATATAACAGTAACTTTTTGGTTTAATAAAGTAGAGGATATAAAGAATAAAATTAATATCTTTGAACAAAATTTGAATCAATATTTTTGTGGCATTAATAGTATTGGTGTACCAGCTAATATAGATCCGTTATTTCCAAGATTAAATGCAATTTCTGATGGTGGCCACACTAAATTAAATATTTCAATGATTAATTTTCAACTTGATACTAAATTTGATGCTGCCTATAATTCGGATTATTCTAAATGTTTTGAATATATTAAGGAAAGAATATTTAAAGCATATCAATTGTTAACTCAAAAATTAGGACTAAAAATAATTTACGTAGCAATTATGGCATCTTGTGAAATTGAAAATGTTAATCCAGTTAATACTATTCAAAAAAGTTTATTGAAAGAAAATTTAAATAAGTCTTATTCTAATATAGGAGTAAGATATTCAGAGGTAGTTGAGAATAAATTTTATAGAAATATATCTTTAAGTTCATCAAAAAAAGTTACAATTAGTAAAAAAGTTACTGATAATAATGAACTCATTTTACCTTTAATTCCTTTAGGTAAAGCTAGTATTGAGGAAAATTGTATTAGAGTCATTTATGAACTTAATGATAAATATTCATTTGATAATAATGAAAATTATTCATTAAATGAAGATGTTTTTTCTAAAATGATAAATAGAGCAGAAAAAGAAATTACGAATGATATATTAAAATTAATAAGGGGGTAAAATTATATGTTTACAGATTCTATTACTTTTGATGGACAATTTTATTCTACTGATGCAATGCAATATGTTGAAACTAGAAAAATCGAAGTTGATCCATTAGTAACTATTCAAGATAATGGTAGTTTGTTTTGTTTTGTAAAACTTAATAATGATGATAATATTGGAAGAGAATTTGTATATGATTTATATACAGATAGCAAAAATTTTGGTAAGGAAGAATTGGAAGCTGAGAAAAGAATAATGCGAAAAAATTCTATCCCAGTTAAAAATAATTTTTTTGATTATTATGAATAAAAAATTTTTTGATGAATTTATTAAGTATGCAAACAAAATTTTTCCATATATTGATATGGAGACTAAAGAAACATTAAAAAATGCATTAAACCAATTTGATACAACTAAATTTAATTGGTTTACTATAGAAAGATTAGAAGGAATTACGCAAGGTGATATTCTTAATAAGATTCCATTTATTTGGCAAGATGATGATGGGAGTAATAAAGTATATCCAACCAAGGCTATGGTTTTATCAAATAGTTGTGATATTGAAAATGATAAATATATTCTTATGGCTCCTTTAATATATTACGGAAATACAAATGAATTTAATAAAGAGCAAGAACAAACTTTATTAAATAATATGTATAATGGTAAAATGTGTTTTCCTGGGACAAAAATAACGGATTATTATGTTGATTTTTCAAAAATACAGTCATTTAATAGAGAAATTATTTTTAAGTTGATTAATTCTAATAAAATTAAAGTTGAATATTCTTTAAGTCAAATCGCTTGGTATTTTTTGATTACTAAATTAACTATTCATTTTATGAGAGCTGAAGATCATAAGTTATTTGAAGAAAGATTAGTTGGAGTTTAATTTGAATATTTTGGATAAAAAACTATATAGTTGCAATAGTAAAAAAAAGAAACTCTAATTTTGGTTTTGAGTTTCTTTTTTATACTAAAACTTCATCATTATATTTATATATAGGAATTGGAATAATTTTATTTAGATATAATGGCTTTTTAAATTTTGTCAAATTATTTTCTCTATTATTTGCCATCCAACTTTGTGGTACACAATATATTTCAGTTTCTATTTTATCTAATTCCTTAAGTCCTAATAAACAATACATAGATTCGTAAATTTTTAATAGTCCATAATCACCATCATACATACTGCCAATTACTTTTTCTTTTAAGTTATATAAAGTAGTATTTTCTCCTTTTAATAAATCCAATATACTACTAAAAGTTTTAATTCTATATTGCAAAGTATTTTTTTCGGCAATTTGATTTTTTAAAATATTATCATATTTTTTTACATGTTTTTTGATATATTTATATTGTTTATCTTTTGTTTTTATATAACTAGGCAAAAACATATCAAAATTAATTTTATGTAATCCAACTAGATGATAAAAATGCTCATCTTTAAATTTTAAGATTATTTTTCCTTTTTGTCCTCTATCAATGATAAATACATTCTTTTTTAATACTTCAAAAGTATCAATTAATTTTTGTAACATATTTCTACCTCCATTAATTAAAAGGGGACTTATCAATGGATAAATCCCACATAGTAGCTGCCCAATTGAGTTGGGCTAGGTGTCTTCTATTTCGTGTTTTACCTACAAAGGTCGCCGAAGATAGGCTGGGGCTACTAACTCCCGTCAAAAATTAGTATAACATATAAAGTATGTTATTACTATTTAAATTATATTACATTTGTATATAATGCAACATAATTGTATTAATTATAATATATTATAATCATATAATTGTCAAGTAATTTTAGAAAAAATATAAAAAAAATACAAAAGACAAAGATATTTAATATCACTAAGAAGGAAATAAGTAATGTAATTGGCAGGAGCAAAGGAACAGCAGTTAGCATATTAAATAGATTAATTGATAAAGATTTAATTGTATGGACTGGTACTACAAAACAAGATAACTATGGAAAATATATTATAAAATAATTATAATTAATATAGATCTGACCACTTCTGACCACATTTGATTGATGGAGTTCAATGGAGTTCAACGGAGTTCAATGGAGTTCAATGGAGTTCAATATATATTATAATATATAATACTTTAGTAATAAGATTATAATTTTGAATATAACAATTTAAAAGATTGTTATATTTTTTTAAAAATAAATTTACATAGTGATACTTTTGTGCTACAATATAAAAAGAAAAGGAAATAATAATGATGAAAAAAGAGATAAAAACTAAAACTAATGATTTTAAAGAATTAATTGAAACTAACTGTTTATATATTGATAAAACATTATTTATTAAAGAAATAATTGATAATATTTGTACACCTTGTTTATTATTAAGACCAAAAGGTTTTGGTAAAACTTTGAATATGTCTATGATTAAATATTACTTTGATATAACTTTAAATAGTAAACATTTATTTTATAATTTAAAGATATGGGAATGTGGTTCAAAGTATTTAAATGAAATGAATAAATATCCAGTTATATCATTATCTTTTAAAGAATTAAAAGCAAATAATTATCATGAATTTATTAAAAAGTATAAAATACTTATGAAAAAATTATATAAAGAATATGAATTTTTACTTAAAAGTCCTGAATTTGATGATATTGATAAAAAAGATTTTAAGGAAATTATAAATTGTGAAAATTATATACTTGATAATCCAATTGAGGATTTAATAAGATTCTTGAATAATCATTATAAAAGAAATGTTATAGTTATTTTAGAAGATTATGATGTACCATTATTAGAAGGATATTCGAATGGTTATGGAAAAGAAATAGAAAGTTTTTTAGAGCAATTTATTAATTGTTCATTTAAAGATAATAGTGAAATTCAAAAGTTAATAATGACAGGTGTAGTTACAAGTTTTGCAGTTGAAACTAATAATATCAATGTTTATGATACAACATATGCAACTTATCAAGATTACTTTGGATTTACTGAAAATGAAGTTAAAGAAGTACTAAAAGAATACGATTTAGAAAATACTTTTGATAAAGTTAAAGAATGGTATGATGGATATTTATTTAATAAAACAACTATTTATAATCCAATTAGTATATTAAAATATTTAAAAAATGAGGCTCATGCTTTTTTAACTTATTTGTCAAATATGGGTGGAGTAGATTTACTTAAAAATTTAATTTATAATCTAAATAATAAACAAGAAATATTAAATAGTTATGAAAAATTACTTAAAACTGGGATAATAGAACATATTAATTTAAATATTAATCTTGATCTTAGTAATTTAGAAGGAAATAAAGATAATATATTTACATTATTTATGTTTTGTGGTTATTTAACACCAAATGGTTTTGTTGAAAATTATGAAGATGTAAATTTAAAGATTCCAAATTTAGAAATTAGAAAAAATTTAGAAAATATAGTTAGAAATTGGTTTAATAAAGAGCCTTTAAAAAGTTTTGAATTTACAGAATATTTATATAATGACCAATTAGAATTATTTAAAGAAAATTTTGAAAATGTTGTAGTAGATAGTTTTAGTTATTATGATGTACCTGATAATAATAATGGAGAAAACTTTTATCATGCATTTACAATGGGATTATTGATGTCAGGTAGTAATAATTATGAAATAACTAGTAATAGAGAATCTGGATATGGAAGATATGATTTAATATTAAAACCATTTGAAAAAAATAAAACTGCCTATATAATAGAATTTAAAGTATCTGATTTAGATTTTGATAAGACAATTAATGAAGGTTTTAAACAAATAGATGATAGAAGATATGATGTTAGTCTTAAAGATTATAAAATAGTTAAAATGATTATTGCTTTTAAAGGGAAAAAATTAAAAATAGAAACAAGATAAAGCTTGAATAATATCAGGCTTTTTTTTATAAATAATTTTTGCTTTCGGACTTATTAAGTCCATTGCATAAAAAGTATTGCAATCTAAAAAAATATTATTTATACTTTGGGTGTAGTAAGGAGGATTATGAAAAATAAGAAGTACCGTAAGGGGATATTGGTTGGAGTTTTAAGTCTTGTTGTTCTAATTTTAATTATGGGGGTTACATATGCTTACTTTGTCTATTCTAAAACATCAATGAATCAAATATTAGTCACTGGAGATATTTATATGAAATATCATGAAGTAAATAGTTTAAATATTACTAATGCTATGCCTAAAGAATATGTTTCAGAAGATGATAAATATTTTGAATTTAATATAGAAGGAGTAAATAATTATAGTAAAGATATTTATTATGAAATAGTACTTAATTTAGGAGATAAAGATAAAAATAGAAATACAAGAATAAAAGATGATTTATTACTATTTAAGTTAGTAGAAGTTAAAGATAATAAAGAAGAAGTTATCTTTGATAGAATGAGTTATCCTAATTTAAATAATAGAATAATTTGGGTAGATACAATACCTAGTAATACTAAAGATAACATAGTTAGAACTTATAGATTATATATGTGGGTATCACCTTTAACAATAGTTGGAAATAGTAGTAATAAAGATTATGATATAGAAACATGGAATAATCAGGTTTATGGAAGTGTTAAAGTAACAGTTCAAGGAGATTTTACTAAGAAAGAAGCCTATAGTTGTTTTTTAGGAGTTACAAAATTAAATTATAATTATGAAAGAAGTGAAGAACAAGTTAATGCTTGTACCGAGATATTTGAAGGTGCATCTTTTAGGGAATGGTTTTCATCTACTGAAAATGCTAGAGCTTACTGTGAAGGGACTGGAACTAGTAATGGAGCAACGATGAATGATGATGCCTTAAATTCTTCAACTTTTGGAGGTTATAAAGATAGATTAATTGAAATTGGAATAATTAAAGAAATGCCTACTGATTTATCAACCATTGGAGGTTATTTAGATGAATGTTCTAAAAAATTAGTAATACCTAGTGTTTTCAATAAAAATATCGTGACAACACTTGGAGGTAATGCTTTCCGTGAAAAACAATTAGTAAGTGTAAATATCCCAAATACTATTACGGAACTTGGATATGGAACATTCTTTGGTAATAATTTAACGGAAGTTATAATACCTGATGGTATGAAAACAATTGGAGAAACTTCATTTTACAGGAATAAATTAGTAAGTTTAAGTATACCTGAAAGTGTTACAGTAATTAAAAATTATGCTTTTGCTGAAAATAATTTAGAAAGTCTTAAATTTCCTAATAACTTAATAGAAATAGGCAAAGAAAGTTTTATGAGTAATAAATTAAGAAGTATTAATATTCCTGATAGTGTAACTACAATTGGTTCACAAGCCTTTGCTGCTAACGATTTAAGGAAAGTTACAATTGGAAATGGTATAACTTATATAGCCGATGCTGCTTTTGCTAAAAATCGTTATATTCAAGATCTTAATATTAGAAATAAAGATTTAGAAAGTATAACAATTGATAAAAGTTGTGATGAAATTAAAACTATAATGGGAAGTAATACTAATTCTAATAAATATTATCCTTGGTTAGGTGGAGAAGAAGCTTACCGTAAAGGAACAACTATTTATGGAAAAAATAATACTATTTGTAATACTTATCAATAAATAAATTAAAAAATAAAGGTAAAACAATTTATCTTTATTTTATTATTAAAGTATCATTAATTTTTAAATTATTTATAAAATTACTTGGAAATTCATAAACATAATAAACTTTAGGTTTAATAAGAATTCGATTTTTATTAAAGTTTTTATAAATATATAATATTTTATTATTTTTATCAGTCATTACAATATCAAGATTTACTTTCATAAAGAAAGTATGAATACTATTAGTTTTAAATCTTATAGCATTCTTAATATCTTTTTGAAACATAAATCCTTTTAATTTCTTATAAAAATTATTAGCTATTACTAATTCAATTTCTTTATTATCAACAATTACTTTCATAAAACCTCTTTACATTTTCCTAAAAATAATATATCATATACTCAAGAAATGTCAAGAAATGGTGTGATATAGGTGAATGATGAAACAACAATTAGACCTTCCTTAAATTTAGATAATATTCCTGATGATTTAAAAATATCAGCAGAAAGATATCTAGAGATTAGAAGATTCATTGAAGAATATGCTTATTCTCCAGTATTTAGAGAAGGTGAAAGTGCATATGAAGAATTATCAAATAATGATAAAATGATAGTTTCTAACTGGGCTATTCGAATTCATGCTAGGTCTTTAGATTTGGCACCTCAAATAACTAAATTACTTATTAATTTAGTAGGAGATGGAGTAGAACTTTTAGAATATAAAACGGCAGATGGTACGATTTTACATAAAGAAAAAACACATACCATTAAAAGTATAGATAGTATTAAAAGAAAAATTATAGCTGATGCTATTTTGGAAAGTGATTTTGATAATACCGTTAATTATGATAAAGCTGGGGCTAAAATTCGAGATGGAATTAGATATACAATTATTATTCCTGATAATATGTATTTAGAAAAAGTAGATGAAATTTTACATAAATTAGAAGATATGGGATTTGGTCCAATCGATGCTTCTAATCATTGGGTAGACCATCAAGAATTTTGGAAAGTTGAAAATAAAAAGAATTGGCCAAGATTAAGATATCAAGGAATAAATGCTAAAATAGTTTGTCCTAATGGTCAAGATGTCTTTGAAATCCAATTTCATACACCAATGGAACATCAAATTAAAGAAGGGTCAACAAGAGATTTATATCGAGTTTATCGAGATAAAGATATAGATTTAGAGTGGAAGATGCAACTAGAAAATTATCGAATGTTTTTACAATCAACAATTATTCCACCAGATACTAAGGAATTAAAAGCTTGTGATTATAGATATGAGTCAAGAGAAAAAAGGAGGTAAAAATGGAAGATAGAAATACTATTGAAACAATAGAATTGGTTGAATATTTTAAAGTAATTAGAAAGGATAGTACTAATCCCATCTTTATAATGGCTATTAATAAACAAAGTGCTTATAAAATGGGATTAGATGGTAGATGGATGCATCAACCTGGTTTATATGATTATTTATTTAATAATGTAGATGATAATGATTTACAAATTGAACCTATTGAAGTATCTGTTGCTTTAAATGAAGGAAGAAGTAGACAAAAGAAATTAAGTAAATAAATTTGTAAAAAGGCTTGATTTATAATAAGGGACATGATATTATTATATTGTCTACTTAATATGGTTTTATTCCTACCATATTTTAATTGAATAGCTTTTCTAATATTTTCTTTCATTGTCCCTATATATGAACTTAAATATTTTATTTTTACTTCTTTTTGTTATTCAAAGTAGATAACCTGTCATTGTACAGGTTTTTTTGTCAAGTGGAAAAAATATTTAAAAATACTCTTTCTTTTTTCCAGAATATATGATACGATTAATATGAAAATAGAAAAGGAAGTGACCCCATATGACAATTATATTAACTAAATTAAATTACAAAAACAATATTCTTGGGGACTTATGTCAAGAGTTTGGACAACTTTTAGAGGGGGTTTTTAACTAAAAAGTTGATTTTCAAAGTCATCTGGGG
>CANQJD010000076.1 GCA_947624175.1 uncultured Bacilli bacterium | reverse complement strand
TTATATTTCCATTATTTCTAAAGGTTCAAGAACGATGAAAAGTAAACTTCGAGGAATTAGTATGAAAATGGTTTATGCAAAGTTTACAATTTCCTATAAAGAAGGTGGTATATCAACTTTAATCGAAGGAGCAGTAATTGATTCTTTAAAATATATTATGGAAGATTTTTCAAAGATGAATTATGCTTGCTATATTATGGATTTAGCTAAAAATGTTTTAAAAGAAAATAATGAAAAGTCTGTCTTTGATATTTTAATAAATTGCCTTTTAAAAATAAATTTAGGATTTGATGCTAGTATTATAACTAATATATTTGAAGTTAAAATGTTAGACTTTTTAGGAGTTAATCCTAATTTTTCAGAGTGTATTAATTGTTCATCAGATGAGGTTATAACTTTTGATTTTAAACTTGGAGGTATGGTTTGCAAGAATTGTTATCAAGATTCGTATTTATTTTCTGAAAAAACAATTAAATTATTAAAATTATTTCAAGTTGTTGATATAAAAAAAATTGATAAATTAAATATTAGTAATAATAAGATTAGATTAGAACTTAATAATTTTCTAAAAGAATATTATGAGACTTATACAGGAATCTATTTAAAAAATAAAGATAAATTCGGGACATTTACAGTTAAAAATATGTAAAGTAATGTCTTTTTTTAGTTTTTTTCTTTTCTGTTTAAAAGAAATAATATATAATAAAAAATGGAGGATATATTATGTATAAAAAATATAAACGTGTTTTTTTGATTGTTTTAGATTCAGTTGGAATTGGACATGCACCTGATGAAGAGAGTTTCGGAGATATTAAGGTTAATACGCTTTTACATACGATTGAAACAGCAGGTGGTAGTTTACCAAACTTGAGTAAGATGGGACTTTTAAATTTAATTTATGATAAATCTACGCCTAGTGATTCTTATTACACAAGAGCAAGATGTGTAAGTAATGGTAAAGACACTTTAACCGGTCATTTAGAGATAATGGGAGTTAAAACCGAGAAACCTTTGAAAACATTTACAGATACAGGATTTCCTGATGAATTAATCAAGGAACTTGAACAACAAACCGGAAGAAAAGTCATTGGTAATGTAAGTGCCAGTGGAACCGAAATCATTGAAAGACTAGGGGAAGAACATATGAAAACGGGGGCCATTATTGTTTATACCAGTGCCGATTCCGTTTTACAAATTGCAGCTCATGAAGATGTTGTACCACTCGATGAATTATATAAAATATGTGAAATTGCTAGAAAAATAACTTTAAAAGAAGAATGGAAAGTTGGAAGAATCATTGCTCGTCCATTTATTGGAAAACCTGGTCATTTTGAAAGAACTGGTAATCGTCACGATTATGCTTTAGACCCACCTGAAAAAACGGATTTAGATTTCTTAAAAGAGGCTGGTTATGATGTATTATCAATTGGTAAAATAAGTGATATTTTTAATAATCAAGGAATTACTTCTTTTAAGAAAACCATGGATAATCATGATGGCTTAAAAGTAATCATGGAACATTTAGATAAAGAGTTTACAGGCCTTTGTTTTGCTAACTTAAATGATTTTGATTCTAAATATGGACACAGGAGAAATCCTGACGGGTATATGAATGCTTTAATAGAAGTTGATAATAACATAAATACTATTAAAGAAAAATTACATGATGATGACTTATTAATTATTACAGCTGACCATGGAAATGACCCAACTTATAAAGGAACAGATCACACAAGAGAAATGACTCCGGTTATTATATATAATAAAAAATTCCTTGAACCTAAAAGACTTAATGATTTAGATACTTTTGCCTCAATTGGAGCAACTATTCTTGATAACTTTAACTTAAAAAGTAAAATGGGAACTAGCATCTTGGAGCAATTAAAGTGAATTTTGAAGAGTCTTGGACTAAGGAAAAGTATCAAGAATTTATCGAGTATCTAAAAACATTAAGTGACTTGAAATATCAAGAATTTCATTCTAAAATAATTGAATACGAGGAAGTATTAGGAGTTAAAACAAGTGAATTAAAAAATATTGCTAAAAGAATAAGTAAAGGGGATTATAAAAGTTATATAGAACTTAATAATTCTAAGTTTTATGAACCTATCATGATTGAAGGATTAATTTTAGGTTATTTAAAAATACCTTTTGATGAATTAATAAATTATATTAATAATTATTTAAAGAAAGTTACTAACTGGGCTCATATTGATTTATTAGTTACTAATTTAAGACAATTTAAAAAAAGTCCTAAGGAAGGATTTAAGTATGCTAAATCTTTAACCCATTCGAAAAATAATTGGGCTAAAAGATGTGGAATTGTTATCTTGCTTACTTATTATTTACATGATATATATATCGATAAAACTTTAGAAGTTGCATCTAGTATTAAAAGTGGAGACTACTATGTTAAAATGGCTATTGCTTGGTTAATGTCAATTTCTTATATTAAATATAAAGAAACAACCTTAGTTTATTTAGTAAATATCAAAGATGATTTTATTTATAATAAAACTTTAAGTAAAATAATTGATTCAAGAAGAATAAGTCTAGAAGAAAAAGACTTTATTAGGTCTTTAAAAAGAACTACTATAAAAGAAAAAATTGGCTAGTAACCAATTTTTTTAATCAGCTTCTTTAATTGCTTCCGTTGGACATCCTTCTTTAGCTTCCATTGCTGTATCTTCTAAATTTTCAGG
>CANQJD010000075.1 GCA_947624175.1 uncultured Bacilli bacterium | reverse complement strand
CTTTTAAGCGAGGCCAGAATATTTAGCCTTATAGGCGCCAGAGAAAAACCACCGGCTATGCCGGTGGATATTTACTTATGAAAGTAAAAAAGTATGTACAAATTTAATTAAATATTATATAATTATTTTTGTTAGGATAAAGGTGTGTTATGAAAAAAATTGTAGTAATTTTATTGTTATTTAGTTTATTTATCCCTGTTAATGCAGCTGTTACAGTTAAAAGTACTAGTATTACAGGAAATGAAAAAGTAAAAGTAGGAGATAAAGTAAAACTTACTTTTAAAATAAATTTTTCAGGAATAGATAAAACTAGTCAAACAGCAGATGGCATTTTATTTGCTGGTTTTATGCTTGATTATGATGATAGTATTTTAGATATTGTTGAGGTTTCTTCAGATGGTTCTTTTGAATCAGAGGTATATAAAGATGATGAAACTAATGAATATGCTGTTTTAAGTGTTATAACTGATGGTATTCCAAGTCGTTCACGATGTGCTAATTCAGTTCTTTACTGTGATGATTATAGTATTGATATAACTTTTTATGTTAAAAATGCTAAAGAATATGATACTAGCATAAGCATGAGTGATGTAGGAATTGCATTAGTTAATCTTAAAGATATTGATGAAAACTTTAGTGAAGATGATGTTAAATTAATAGAAGGAAAAGGAGATTCTTATCATCGAATAGAAATTGAAGAAAGCAATACCAAAGTTACTAATCCACCTAAAAGTATAGTTGAGGATAAAAAGCCAGATATTAATATTGAAAATACAATCACGAACCTTGAGACTGAGAAAGAGACTAGTAGTAAAAAGAAAGATAATGAATCTAGTAATAATAATTTAAAATCTTTAGAAATCGAAGGATATGAAATTGATTTCAAAAGTTCTGAAAAGTTTTATGATATTATAATTCCAAATGATGTTAATTCTTTAGATATTAAAGTTGAAACGGAAGATAGTAAAGCTACTTACGAGGTAATCGGAGCTACTGATTTAAGTAAAAATAATCATAAAGTAGTGATTGAAGTAACTGCTGAAAATGGCGAAAAATCTAAATATACAATAAGTGCTAAAACCGAAGAAATGATTGCTAAAACTGATAAAGAAGAAGTAAAGAAAGAAAAATTTAAATTAGAAAAGAAATATCTAATTATTGGAGGCATTATTTTAGGTGGAATTATATTAATTGCTTTAATTATCTTTATCATTATTAAAATAAGAGATAGAAAATTAGAAAAAGGATTAAAGAATCTATAAAGTATATAAAAATACAGTTACTCAAAAAATTAGAGTAACTGTATTTTATTATAAGTCTAAACTATTTTTATTTAACAAAAATTCTTGAATTCCAATAATTAGTATTCCTTCTTCAGTAAACCAATGCTTAATATCATCTTTTACTACTATTATTTTTTTGAATGAATCTTCAATATTTAACAATGGTTTTTCTTCTTGTAATGTTTTTTCTCTTTCATCTAAATGTAGAGTACATTGAATATAATATCTTTTATAGGATTGATTACATATGAAATCAACTTCTAATTGTTTTCGCTTATTTTGTTCTCTTATTTCAACTATTCCAACATCAACATTATATCCTCTTACAATCAATTCATTATATATAATATTTTCCATTATGTGATTTTCTTCTTGTTGTCTAAAATTAATTCGAGCATTTCGAAGACCAATATCTGTAAAATAATATTTACTTGGAGTAGATATATATTTTTTGCCTTTTATATCATACTTTAATGATTTATTAATTAGAAAAGCATCTAATAAATAATCAATATAGGTTGTAATAGTTTGTATATTTACATCTTTAATACCATTACTTAAAAATGTATTGGCTAATTTAGAAGGATTAGTTAAAGAACCAACTGATGATGATAATATATTTATTAAAGAATTTAAAACATCAACTCTGCCTACACTATTTCTTTCTATAATATCTTTTAAATAGGTAGTTTCAAATAAATTATTTAAGTATGAACTTTTTTCCTCATCAGTTTTTCTAGTTAGAATATATGGCATTCCTCCATAAATTAAATATTCTTTCCAAGCTTCATTTTCAGTTCCACTATATGCTTCTGAAAATTCTTTGAAAGATAAGGGATATACTTTAACTTCATCACCACGACCTCTAAATTCTGTAACAATATCAGAAGATAAAAATTTAGAATTACTACCAGTTACATAAACATCTGCATTTGCAATATGTAAAAATCCATTTAATACTGATTCAAAATCTTCAACTTTTTGTATTTCATCTAATATTATATAATACATTTTTTTATCAACTATTAAACTTCTAATATATTCATCAAGAACATCTGGGTCTAAATATTTTTTGTTTTTTCTTTCTTCTAAATCAAGTTTAATTATATGGTCTTCTTTAACACCACTTTCAAGTAAATAATTTTTAAATATTGGGTCTAAAAGATATGATTTACCAACTCTTCTAATACCAGTTATAATTTTAATCATTCCATTTTCTTTACGATTTATTAGTTTATTTAAGTATAAATCTCTATTAATTTTTTTCATTTTAAAATCCCTCCATTGTAAATTTTTGGCAGTTCTGCCACTTTTTTACAATGATATTATATCACAAAATAAGATTATAATCAACAATTTCATTGTAAATTGTTAATCTTTTTTAGAAATGTCACCATATCATTAGTTAAAATGTCACAAAAAAAAGTTGTATAATATCTCTTTGG
>CANQJD010000074.1 GCA_947624175.1 uncultured Bacilli bacterium | reverse complement strand
CTATTTAAGAGAACTAGATATTAGACTAGGTGGAAAACATGAGGGTTTAGTAGAAGGTCGAAACGAAGAAAAAATGGAAATAACTATGGGTTTGATTAAACAAAATGTAAGTTATGAAATTATTTCTAATGCAACTGGTCTATCAATTCAAGAAATTGAAGAAATAGTTAAAAACAATAAAGATAAGAATTAAGGAAACTTAGTTCTTATCTTTATTTCTATTAAATTATGTGATATACTATATCCAAAGAAGGGATATTATGAAGAAGTTGGAAGTATTAGCACCAGCTGGTTCAATGGAAGCTTTTCAGGCTGCAATTATGGGTGGAGCTGATGCAATATACTTGGCTGGTAAAATGTTCGGGGCTAGGGCTTTTGCTAATAATTTTACAAATGAAGAATTAGTTTATGCCATTAACTATGCTCATTTATATGGAGTAAAAGTTTATGTTACTTGTAATATTTTAATTTATGAAAGAGAAATTAAATCTTTTTTAGAATACATTGAATTCTTGCATAAAAATCATGTAGATGCTATAATCATGCAAGATTTGGGAATGATAGATTTAGTTCATAAAACATTTCCTAATTTAGAAATTCATGCATCAACTCAAATGCATATTCATAATTTAGAAGGTGCTAAAATAATTGAACAATTAGGAGTTAAAAGAGTAGTAGTTGCAAGAGAAACCCCACTTGATATTATTAAGAAAATAAAAGAGGAAACTGATTTAGAAGTTGAAGTCTTTGTCCATGGTGCATTATGTGCTTCCTATTCAGGTATGTGTTTATTTGCAAGAAGTATTGGTCCAAGAAGTGGTAACCGGGGTACTTGCAGTGGTTGTTGTAGACTTCCTTATAATATAGAAAATCAAAAAGGTAAAATTATTAATCAAGATAAATATCCTTTAAGTATGAAAGATTTAAATACCTTAAATTATCTTGATAAACTAATAGATATTGGAATAGATAGTTTTAAAATTGAAGGCCGAATGAAAAGTCCAAGTTATGTTTATCTTACAACGAAACTTTATAAAGAAACCAGTAATTATTATTTAAAACATAATAAAATTAAAGTAAATTTCAAAGATTTAGAAAAACTAGAAAATGTTTTTAACCGAGAATATACAAAAGGATTTATGTTAAATGCAAATTCAAAAGAAGTAACTAATCCTAAATCTCCTAATCATCAAGGAGTAAGAATTGGAAAAGTCATTAAATCTTCTAATAAAAAGATTACGATTAAACTAGAAAAAGAAATTTCGATTCATGATGGTTTAAGAATTATTAATAATAACTTTGAATATGGTTTAATCTTAAATGAATTTAGGAAAGATGAAAAATTAGTTCATGAAGGATTTCCTAATGATTTAATTACTTTAAAAGTTAATAAAGAAATACCTCTTAATAGTATTGTTTTAAGAACTTCATCTTTTAAAATTGAAGAAGAAATTAAAAATATCGTTGCTAATAAAGTAAGAAGAGTTCCCATTACAATGTCTATTGATATTTTAAAGAATCAAAAGATAACTTTAAAAGTAAATGATTTAGAAGATGAAGTTAAGGTTACAAGTAATTATCCTGATGAAGCTATTAATAAAGCAACTACGAAAGATGAAATTAAAAGTAAACTTTTAAAAGTTCAAAATACAATATATGAAGTAAAAGATATTCAGATAAATCTTGATGATAATTTATTTGTACCAATTAGTTTAATTAATAATTTAAAAAGAGAAGCTTTAGAGTTATTAGATAATAAAAGACTTCAAAGAATGGAAAAAGAATTTAAAAAGAGTGATTATAAAATAGATATTTTAAATTATAAGGAAGATAAAGGTTATACATTATTTACAAATAATCAAACTGATATAAATGATAAATATAAAGTAATATATACTGAAAATTTAAATTTAGTTAAAAATAATATAATTAGAAAATTACCTAAAGTAATTGATACTTATCAAGATATTGATAAGACTAAAACTTATTTAGTAGGTGAACTTGGTGGTTTAAGTTTAGATAATGTTATAACCGATTATTCTTTAAATGTTACTAATTCTTATACTATTGCTCTTTTACATAGTCTAGGTGTAAAGAGAGTTACTTTATCACTTGAATTAACTAAAAAAGAAATAGAAGATTTAATAACTTCTTATAAAGAAAGATATAAGAAAAATCCTAATTTAGAATTAATAGTTAATACTAATATGGAATTAATGGTTTTAAAATTAAACTTTAAGGATATTTACCCTGAACCTAAATATTTAATAGATAGATTTAAAAATAAATATCCTTTAGTCTTTAAAAATAATTTAATGTATATCTATGATTATAAAAAGTATAAATTAGATAATATAAATCAATACCATGAACTTGGAATAAATTATTTAAGAGATGAATTTTTTAATGACATTTCTTAAATTATTTGTTAAAATTATCTTAAGAAGTTAATTAACTTTAAAGGAGTAATATGAAAATAAAAGAAGAAGAAAAAAAGTTATGGTTAGAATTATATGATGTTGCCAGAAACATAGAGAGTTTAGAACCTTGGAAATATTTTAGTGATATGGATTTATTTGCTTATTTATCTGATACCTATAAAGATATATTTTATTGTTGTGTAATGGGGAATGCTGGTATGCATAAAGCTTTAGCCATTTATAAAGGAGAACAAATTCATAGATATATGGATTTAGCAAATGGTAATTATCCAAGCTATTTACTTGCTAATTATCAAGAATGTCTTACTTGTAATTATTTAAGTAGAAATGATACTTTACCTAAAAATCGTGAAATAATAAAAGAATTAGGTCTTCATTTTCGAGGTACTTGGATATCTTTTGAAAACTTTGAAAAAGGTTATGAACCTAGTTTTATAAATATAGAACAAGTAAAAATGATGATTGAAATGCTTAAGAATTTTTATATGATGTTTATAGCTATTTTAGACAAAGGATTGAAAGTTAACTTTGAAAAAGGGGAAATACTTTTTAGATATTATGATAAGAAAACTAAATTGTATTTAAATACACCACAGCCATTAATGATGCCTGAAAAAAAGTTTTTATCAGTTGAAATTTCAAATGATTTAAAGAAATATATTACAAAGTTTCCTCAAAGAGATATTGAATTAGAATATGAGTTTTTAAACCATTTACCAGTTAGAATATTAGAAAATAAAGAGAAAGATGGTCGTTATTCATATCCTATATTAAGATGTATTGCTGATAAGAAAACAGGAATTATTTTAAGTCAAGAAATAATTAATATGCATGATTTTAAGGATAAAGAAGAATATTTAGGTAATTCACTTGATAAATTGATTAATTTTTTTGAAAAAATAGGTAGACCAAAATGTATATATGTAAGAGATGAAGAATCAATGATGGTTTTAGAAGATTTATTAGATAAAGCTAAAATTAAAATAGAAATTACTTCAAGATTAGATACAATCGATGAAGTAGTAGAAGCCATGTTAGAACATATGTAAATGTCAATTAGTGTAAATTCTTGATATTTATAAATTAGGAAATTAAAGTGTCCTAATTTTTTATTTTTTTGTCAAAATAATTTGACCAAATTTATATAAGTATGA
>CANQJD010000073.1 GCA_947624175.1 uncultured Bacilli bacterium | reverse complement strand
CCCCAGATGACTTTGAAAATCAACTTTTTAGTTAAAAACCCCCTCTAAAAGTTGTCCAAACTCTTGACATAAGTCCCAAAAATATTGCTTTTGCAATTTAATTTAGTTAATATAATTGTCATAAGGGGTCACTTCCTTTTCTATTTTCATATTAACTATATCATAATTTTAGGTAGAAGAAAAGATTTTTTTTATTTAATATTTGTCAATTTACACTTATTTTTAATCTCAATATAATCTTTCTTTAAAGAATCTCTATAATCTATTTCATTTAATTTACTTTCATATTCTTTAATCCAATCATTATACAATTCATTATCTTTTAATATTTCTAATAAAATATATTCTTTTACTTCAGATTTTTCTTTTATATAATTCTCATGATAATATTTAATACCAGTATCTACTTCATATAAACTTAAATATATTTTTAATATACATTCTATAAAATCATTACAAAGTTCTTTTTCATAAAAAGTTTCTTTTCTTTCTTTATTTAACTTAACTATTTCTTCTTTACAATTAGAAACTTCTTTATCTAATAATTCTATAGCAATATTTTTAATATCAATAGTATTTAAATTATATATAAAAGTATCAAACATTTCACTACTTAATTCATAAGGATCTTTTTCTAATCTTAATAACTTAATAATATCTTTTAAATTATCTTTACTAAAATTATTAGTTAATTTTCTTTTAATAATTAAATCAAAATAATCTGATTGAGATACTTGAATAGCCTTAAAAGTTTCCCAATTTGAAAAAGTTAAAGAACAACTACCATAACTTAAAATTTTAAATAATTCTATAAAATAATAAGTTGCAATTATTCCTTCTTTAGTATCAGGTTTATAACTATTTAATTCTTTATAAAATCTTTTTACTTTAAATCTCCATTTACTTCTTTCATTTTTAGGAATAATTCGATTAGGACTAGCATATAAACCTGCCCATGCACATTTTAAAAAGTAATCAATTTCTTTTACTAAAGTTTCAATATCTTTTGATTCTTCTTTAGTTTCTTTTTTAGCATTAACATCTTTAATGAAACCATCAATATCATATTCTTCTTTTACTTTTTTAGGTATTCTTTTATATAATTCAATAATTATTTTATCTTTATCAACCTCTTTATATTTTTTTAATTCTTCTCTTAATTCAACTACTTTCATAATGCTCCCTTCAATATCAGAATATCATATAATATTAAAAAAGTAAACATAATAAAAGAGAGACTTTAAACAATATCTCCCTTTGAACTATTAATGATAATTTCTACTTCTTCTTGTGATAGACCACTATATTTTTGAATCTTATCTAATGGCTCATTATTGTCATACATAGCAAGTACCATTTCTCGCTCTTTTTTCTTTTCTCCTTCTTCAATAACTTGTTCTTTTGAATAAGCCAGAGCACTATCATTCAATCTCTGTCTTTCCTCTTCTGGGTCATACCAGCCCCAGCCTAATTCATTTTCTTTCACTTTGTTTATATCCTTCTAAATCATTAATAGAACTATTAATGATAGTTTCTACTTCTTCTTGTGATAGACCACTTATTTCTTCAATATCTTCAAGAGATAAATTTTTAGTATACATAGCAAGTACCATTTCTTGTTTAGTTTCTTTAATTCCAATCTCTTTACCCTCTTTTAAACCTCGCTTACGAGAATAAGCAAGAGCACTATCATTCAGTCTCTTTCTTTCTTCTTTTGGATCATAAAATCTTCCCCATGCCTCATCATTATTATTCATTTTTACTATCACTCCTTTAATTAATTTCTTAATCTCCAAAGTTGTATTTATATCTTGCAAGCACCTATCTACTTCTTCGATATTTTTGGCAGATAATAAAGCCCCCAACAAGATTAAATCCTTTTCGTGGTCATCAAATTCATCACTTTTATATGTATTATAATACCATAACTTTCGACATTTCACAACATTTATATTGATAATTTTTATATTTTCCGTTAAAATATGGCCATATTTATTTCTTAATTGATACTCTTCATAAAATTCCTTATGGTCTTTATCAATAAAATAAGGATTAAATTCAAGTAAAAATAAAGCATTAAGTTTATCATAACCTTCCCCTTTACCTAAACTATTTCCATGAACTGCTGATGCATAATATAAATCTCTTAATATTTTTATTATGTAATCATCTCGATTTTCAAGAAAATATTCTCCTAAATGATCTAGAAGTTCTTTATCATAAGTAACTTCAATGATTAATTTTGTTTCTATTGGTTTAACATAAACAACTAAATCTCTTTCTTCTTGTTTTTTACCTATTTCGGTTTTAGTAACTTTAGTTGGTTCTAACCTAATATTACCTTTTAACATATCATATTTTAGATTTAATACTTTTGATATTAAAAAGGTTAAAGTTTCAAGATGGGCTTGATTTGCAAACATTATTTTGAAACAATCATCGGTTGTAAGTGGCAAAATCTCCCCATTTTTTCTTGCCTTTCTAATTTTTCTTTTAATTTCTTCCTTTTTATTCTTTTCTTCTAATTCTGTTTCCATTCTTTCCTCCTTCTTGTTAGATATAAATAAGAAACTTTTAATTTCACCTCGCTTTCTGGTATCTTATTTATATCCTCCTAATTATAATATACACGGAAAATAATCGATTTGGACTAAATCATCAAAAAAAAGACTATTTTTTAGTCTCATGTAAACATTCATTTAAGGCTTCACCTAATAATTTACCTAGTTTTTCTATTATAAAATCTATTTCTTTCGTTGTTACTATTAAATTATAACCAATGGGATTTAAAACTTCAAAGATTAATTCCTTCATATCATCTTCATTTAAACTACCAACTAATCCGAGTAATTCTTCTTTTTCCTTCCTAGATAATTCTTTCTCTTCTTTTAAATAATTAATATTCGAAGATAAAACTAATTTATCTTTACTATAATTATTCTTATGATAACTTATTTTTTTCATTAAATAATTTAATGTATCATTGACAATAACTGCACTTGAAACAACCGTTGGAATACCAATTGCAATTACAGGAAGTTTAATAGTTTCATAAGATATTTCTCCTCTATTATTACCAATTCCAGAACCTGGATGAATACCGGTATTCGTAATTTGAATAGTTTTTTGAACTCGATCAATACTACCAGCTGAAAGAGAGTCAATTGCAATTAAAAAGTCTGGTTTGGTTTCTTTAACAACACCCATAATAATATCTTTTGATTCAATACCTGTATTACCTAAAACATTAGGTTCTAAAATCGAGACATTTCTATATTCCCTATCAACATCTCCTATTTCATATAGATGTCTAGTTACAATAATATTTTTTAAAGTTTCATATCCTAAAGAATCAGGAGTTGATTTATTATTACCTAGTCCTATTATTAAACATTTAAAATTACTTTTTATTTTAGATAATTCTAAAATTCTTTTTAATTCTTTATTTAATATTTTTAAAACTTTATTAAAATTGTTAGAATCCGTTATATCTTGAAAACTAATTGTAATATAATCCCCTTTTTTCTTTTTTAAGACATTTTTATTATCTAATTGAATATAATCTACATGAACACTTCCTTCATCATAACTATCCTTAATATAATCTTTAGATTCACTTTCAATTATCAAATCTGACCTAACATTATACTTAGATAAGTCAACTTTATGCATAAAATCACCCTAAATAGTATGGCTTATTTTAAAAAAATTACTATTATTATGTTAAACATTAGTTAAAATGTCACCATTTATTATGTTGGTAACAAACAAAGGCAAGCTTTGTTTGCATGAATATTG
>CANQJD010000072.1 GCA_947624175.1 uncultured Bacilli bacterium | reverse complement strand
TTTTTATATTACATTGTATAAGTATCTTCTAAACATCTTATAGCAAGTATACAACTTAAATCGATTGTGAAGAAATTATTAGTTGAAACATATGGTATTAATGGATTATCAGTTTCTGGGTTTGGGGCTAGGATTTCAAAAGTAGCACAGTTTCCATCAACTTTGGAAATTTTAAATACTGTTGAATCACCTGTTGTACCATTTAGGTTGTAAGGCATAGTCCAAAGAGTTCCAGTTGCACATGAATAAAGTGTAATAGGACGGGTATTAAAGATAAGTCCATTGTTGATACTAGGACCAAGACATGGTCTATCACAACCAGTTGTATCTAAATCAGTATTATCAGCACATTTTTGAAGTTCTAGGATGAAATCTAAAATTTCACTTATACTATTTGTTTCATTACATTGATTTTCATTAACCATTTTTAAACTCTCCTTTCCTAAACATTATTAACGATAGTATCACCTAAGCAACGAATAGCACATACACAACCTAAATTAATAGTTGCATAAGTATTGGTACTTTGGTAAGTTGTTACCCCGTTTGCATCTGTTACAGGTTCTAAAAGTAAAACACCAACACTATCATTAGTTACACTTTCTACTCTAAAGACATCAGTCGTTGCTTCACCACCACTTGCATTTGTATAATTTAAAGTAACAGGTGTATTATCACATCTATATAGCATAATTGGTCTTGTATTAAAACATAAAATAGTTGTATTTAAACCTAAAAAAGGTTTAGTACAAGAATTATCTTGACAATCTGTTTTGTTGGCATTATTTTGTAAAACTTTAATAACATTTAATATTTTTGCTAAACAATTATCTAAACAATTATTCATAAACTCACTCCTTTATCTTATCTAATATAAATTATGAAAAAGAATAAAAAAGGTGTGTTACTAATACCTAGGTTTGGAAATATTAAAAATTAGATGTGAAAAAAATTTTTTTAGAATTTTTAAGTAAAAAGTAGTCTCAATTTTCAAAATTGGGCCTTTTTTTGACCCTCAATTTACCAAATTGAGACTGTTTTTCTAGCAATTTAACGATTTGAGCCAATTTTGTCTATAATTTGTAAATTTACAATATTTGACATATTTTGTAACTTGTGTTATAGTGATTTCATTAGCCGGTTAATGTTTATTTTTTCAAGATTAATAGGAGGTTATAATGATAAAAGATGAAGAAAAAGTAAAGACTGAATTAGAAAATGAAGATAACTTTATTGATACTTCAGATTTAATTAATAATGAAATTTTACAAATAAAGGATGATAGATTATTTCATGATTTATTTAATGCTCATGAAACATCGACTATTGAATGGATTGCTAAAGAAATACTTGGATGTTCAATAGAAGAAGTCCATGGTAAAGTTTTTGTTTCAACAACTAGATTAACAAGAGTTAGAAAAGAAGAAAGAAGTAAGTATGTTGATTTACTTATAGAACAAGCTAATGGAGAGTTTATTTTAATAGAATTAAATAATAACTATTATGGTAAACCTGCTAAAAGTATTTTCTATGCTGTAAACATATTATCTTCTTACTATGATCGTGATGTTATGGATAAAAATAAAAGTAAGAAAGTTTATGTTAAACCAGTAAGAGGAATACTTGTAAATTTAAATTGGAGTCCACCTAAAGCAGAAGCAAGAAAAAAAGCCAATCCTGGTAAAATCATAACTGATTGGAACTTATCCATCTGATAGTACTCATGAATATCGAGGATATTGTTTAAGAATTTTAAGTATAAATCTTGATTTTTATAATGATTTAGGTTATGATAGTATCAAGAAAGAGGATAGATTATTTAAGTTATTAACAGTAAAGAATGAAAAAGAATTAAATGAACTAACTAAAGATATTAAAGAATTAGATAGTTATGTTAGTAAGCTTAAAGATTTATCTTGTAGTGCAAACTATAGAGGTGAATTGATGACTGAAAGAATGATGAGAAACCTAAATATTCAATATGAATTTTCTTCAGGGTATTCGATGGGTGTAGATGATAACAAACGCGAAATGATTTTAAATTTAAATGCTCAACAAGTTCCACTTGAAGTAATTGCTAAAGCTTCTGAATTAACATTAGAAGAAGTTCAAGATATCATTAAAGATAGTCAAAATGAGAAAGAAAATGGTTAAAAAATAACTATTTTCTTTTTAATATTGACAATTAGTATCATATCTGATATTCTAGTATCAAGAAAGAGGATAGATTATTTAAGTTATTAACAGTAAAGAATGAAAAAGAATTAAATGAACTAACTAAAGATATTAAAGAATTAGATAGTTATGTTAATAAACTTAAAGATTTATCTTGTAGTGCAAACTACAGAGGTGAATTAATGAACGAAAGAATAATGAGAAATCTAAATATTCAATATGAATTTTCTTCAGGGTATTCAATGGGGGCTGATGATAAAGCCCGTGAAATGGTTTTAAAAATGAACAATAAACATATTGATGTCAAAGATATTGCTGATATTTCTAAATTAACTCTTGAAGAAGTTCAAGATATCATTAAAGATAGTCAAAATGAGAAAGAAAATGGTTAAAAAATAACTATTTTCTTTTATATTATAATATTGTCTAATTATGTTAAATAGATTTATTTTTTTATCATTTTATGCTATATTAACTCTAAGAAAGGAATAAGGATGGAAAATATGCAATATGAAGAAAAACTGGCTAGATTATTAGATTTAAAAATAATTAAAAATGGAATTACTTATGAATTATATCATTCAAATGAATTAGTTGGAACAATAATTAAAGAAGAAGATTATTATATAACTAAAATTAATATTAATAATTTTCATTTCTATAAGAAAAGAAATATACATGATAATAACTTTGAATATAATTTTTATATTGATTTAGATAAATCTAATCGAGTTTTTATGGAAATGGATTTAGGAATTGATCCAATACTTACAATTTATAGTAAAGAAAGAGATTTAATTTCTTTTGCAATTAATAGTCGAGAATTATCTTTAAATTACTCAACAACCTTAAAGAATGGTCAAGTATTAGAATTTTTAAAAATAATATTAGATACTAGTCGTGATTTAAAAAAGTTATTTAGGAGATTTATATAGATATGAAGTTCAAGTTGAAAGTAAAAATTCTAATAATCGAGATTATAAAATGTTAATAGCACCTAATCCTAAAGGGGAATTAGCAGTCGTTTTAAATATTAATGGTTTTGATGAAATAATTAATGTTAAAGGAAGTATTCGAGAAGCTTTAATAAAAGATGATAATGGTAAAGATGTATTTTCAAGATTTAGAGCATATGTTAATAACTTATTACCATTTAAGAATGATTTTTTAAAAACTTTTCTTGAAGAAAGAGGAATTAAAAATGATGTATTTTCCGTTTTATATCCTGATTTAGTTGATAAATATTATATGATAAAAGAAATAAATAATCATACTTTAATTGGAATAAAGTTAATAGGTGATGAAGAATTAAGGTCTCATGCTACTATTATTTATGATTTAAAAGATAAATATGATTTTGGTTATGTTAAAGGTTTTGGAGACTATGCTGGTTCTTTTGAATGGGATAATGATTATGTCTATAGATTATATCCAAATCATGAAATTGATTCTATCTTTGATATAAAAAATAAAATAGAAATTAAAGATAAAGAATTAAAAGAAAAATTATATAATGATTATAAAAATCCTAAAGTGAAAAGAATTAATAGATAAGATATGAATTATTATTATACTTATGAATTAAAAGAATTTAAATTAACTTTAGTTGCTAGTACTACTTACTTAAAGAAAGTAATTATAAATGATGATGTTAAGTTAGATTATGTAAATAAAGAGATAGAGATAATTAAAAAGAGTTTTAAGGAAATAAAAGAGTATTTAGATGGAAAAAGAAAATATTTTGATATTCCTTTTGAATTAGAAGGAACCGATTTTCAAAAGAAAGTTTGGTTAGAACTATTGAAAATACCTTATGGAGAAATAATTACTTATAAGTGCCTTGCCAAAAGAATTGATAATCCTAAGGCAATAAGAGCTGTGGGTGGGGCTTGTAATCGTAATCCTTTACCAATTATAATTCCTTGTCATAGAGTAGTTGGAAGTAATGGAAAATTAGTTGGATATCGTTATTCAATTGAATTAAAAAAATATTTATTAGATTTAGAGTTAACTTCAAAAAGTTGATTCTTTTTCTTGTTATAAAATTTAGGGTATGATATAATTAAATAAATTGGTAGTGGGAAAAGTTTTATGGAAAAATGACTATTCCAACTGCAATGATAAAAAAAGACTATAACATCGAAAGATG
>CANQJD010000071.1 GCA_947624175.1 uncultured Bacilli bacterium | reverse complement strand
AGTGCTTATATAAATTTGTTGGAAAACCTACATTTTTATTTAATTATTTTCCTACATTTTTATTTTAGCACTAACAAACAAGAAATATTTATAAATAAAGGATATGCAGATATAAGTAATGAAAGAATATATGTAAGTACAATAGGTGCAAATACAAAAGAAAAACTAACGAGAACTTATAGAATATATATGTGGATATCAGATAGTGTAAAGGTGGGAGTAGGAGACAATGTAGATTATGATATGGATACATGGAATAATGAAGTCTATGCAAGTGTTAAGATAAATGTAGCAGGAGATCTTATTCCTAAACAACTTTCTTCATGTTTTATATTTGAAAAAATAAATAATCAAGAAAAATCAGAGATTAAAATCAAAGATTATGATGTAAGTTGTGGACCTAATGTAGCGATACCAAAAAAAATAAATGATCTTGAAGTAACTGAAATATCAAAAGATTCATTTAAAAAAAAGGATATAGAAAGTATCATAATTCCAGATACTATAAAAATAATAGGTGATAATGCATTTTCTGATAATCAATTAACAAGTGTAAATATACCTAATAATGTAGAAGTTATAGGAAGCAATGCTTTTTATAATAATAATATAACAAAAGTAGAAATTCCTAATAATGTGATAACTATACATGATAAAGCATTTGCTAAAAATAAATTAAGTGAGATAAAAGTAGGAAATAAAATAAAATATATAGGTTTAAATGCCTTTGGAGGTAATCTGGATATTGATAATAATGCTACATTAAAAAAAATAGAAATTAAAAAAACATGTGATGAAATAAAGGATATACCAGCATCAGAGGAAGAATTAGAAAATAAATATTTTCCATGGACTTTTTCAGTAAGTAAAGATGGATTAGAGGTCTATGGATATGAAGATGGAAAAATAAAATTATGTGATAATAAAATTTTAGAAACTGATTTACCACTTCAGCCAGCTAAATGTTTTGCAATTCAGGAATTTAATAATCAAGACACAAAGGAAATCATGATAACTGATTATGATACAGATTGTGGAACAGATGTAGTAATCCCAAGAGAAATAAATGGGCATGAGGTAACAGTTATAGGTAGTGCTTCTAAAGACAAAAATGAAGGATATATACAACCAATGGCTTTTTCAGAAGATGGGTATATGTCATTTAGAAATAAAGGATTAACAAGTGTAGTAATCCCAAATACAGTAAGGGTAATAGGAAAAGATGCTTTTTCTAATAATAATCTAACAAAAGTAGAAATACCAGATAGTGTAACTTTGATAGACTCTTTTGCTTTTATGCGTAATAAAATAAATGACTTAAAACTAGGAAATAGAGTTCAAAAAATAGGAGATAGTGCCTTTTTTGGTAATAATTTAACAAAAGTAGAAATACCAGATAGTGTTGTGCAATTAGGTGGAGGTAGTGGTTTTGGATATGGAGCATTTCATGCTAATAACTTGGAAACTGTAATAATTGGAAAAGGTATAAAATACATTAGTGGTAATACATTTGCAAGAATGGATGGTTCTATGGATGGTTATACAAATCCTAATCTATCTACTATTACAATTGATAAAACTTGTGAAGAATTAAAAAATATTTCAAGTTCACCTGAAAATGAATATTCGTCTTATCCATGGACATTTGTTCCAATGCAGGTATCTTATCATAATAGTGGCTTGACTATCTATGGTTCTAATGGAGAAGTATGCGATGCTTTTGAATAAAAATTCTTAATTAATTTTAAGAGTTTTTTCTTTAATAAGGAAAATAGTTCTAACTTAAAAATCTAGGCATATTCTTTAATGAGTAAAGAAAGGGAAGTGTCTATGGACAAAAAAGAAATTATTAAAGATATTGCAATTAGAAGTGGAGGAGATATCTATCTTGGAGTAGTAGGTGGAGTTAGAACTGGAAAAAGTACCTTCATTAAAAAAATGGTTGAAACTTTAATTGTTCCAAATATTGAAGATGAATATGAAAAGAAAAGATGTTTAGATGAAGTACCTCAAAGTGCGGCTGGAAAAACTGTCATGACTACAGAACCTAAATTTGTTCCTAATAATGCAATAGATATTAAAATTGATGATTTTTCTTGTAAAATAAGATTAATTGACTGTGTTGGATACATTATAGATAATGCTAAAGGAGTAGAAGATGAAAATGGACCTAGAATGGTTAAAACTCCTTGGTATGATGAAATGATACCATTTAAAGAAGCAGCTGAAATTGGAACGGAGAAGGTTATTAAAGAACATTCAACAATTGGAATCGTGGTTACAACCGATGGTTCGATTGGAGAATTTGAAAGAAATGATTATTTAGATGCTGAAGATAGAGTAATAAGTGAATTAAAAGAATTAAATAAACCATTTATAGTTCTTTTAAATTCAACCCATCCGATGTTACCTGATACGGTTAAATTAAGTGAAAATTTAAAAGAAAAATACAATGTTCCAGTTATGCCTATTTCAATTGAAACTATGAGTGAACATGATATGTATGATATTTTAAGAGAAGCTTTATATGAATTTCCGATTATAGAAGTAAAAGTAAAACTTCCAGATTGGATAGCCGTTTTAAATCATAATCATCCTGTTAAAAAACTTTATATTGATAAAATAAAAGAAAGTGTTGTGGAGATAGATAAATTAAGAGATGTTGAAAATATAACGAAACACTTTACCGAAATAGAAGAAATAGAAAAAGCCTATCTATCTAATGTTGACCCAGCAACTGGTGAAGTAATCGTAACTCTTGAAGCCCCAGATGATTTGTATAATAAAGTTTTACATGAAATAATTAATATTGATATTAGTAATAAAAAAGACTTATTAAAACTATTCCAAGAATATAGTATCGCGAAACTTGAATATGACCAAATTAAGTATGCCTTAAAAATGGTTAAACAAACAGGATATGGGGTTGCTACTCCAACCTTAAATGATATGAAATTAACAACACCTGAAATTACTAAACAAGGAACAAGATTTGGAGTTAAATTAAAAGCAACCGCCCCATCTATTCATATGATAAGAGTTGATGTTAACTCAACATTCGAGCCAATCATTGGTTCAGAGATTCAAAGTAGAGAACTTATTAATCATTTAATGAAAGATTATGAAACTAATCCATCTAATATTTGGAAAAGTGAAATCTTTGGAAGAAGTCTTGATGTAATTGTTCAAGAAGGAATTCAATCTAAAATTAGTTTAATGCCTGAAAATATAAGATTTAAACTTCAACAAACCTTAACCAAAATAGTTAATCGCGGAAGTGGCAATTTAATAGCAATTGTTTTATAACTAGATAGAGATATCTAGTTTTTATATAAAAAAAATACTCTTTGGAGTATTACTTTGAATTAATAGGTACCATTCTTCCAACTAATTCATCGATTGATACATTAAACTGAATTGCAATTTGATAGATAAAAGCAGTTAAAATTAAAGTTTTACCATTTTCATAAGCTGAAAGGGTTGATTTAGAAGTATTTAAACGAGTTGCAAGTTGTTTTAAAGTTAAATTATTCTTTTCTCTTAAAGTACGAATATTCTTGCCAACTACTTTTTTATCTAACTGAAAGTTTTCTTCATAATAAGTTTTAGTATTAGTAAGATTTAGTAAATAATCAATTCCAACATGATAAAAATTAGCTAAAGTGTTTAAATGTTTTAAAGGAATAATTTTCTCTCCAGTTTCAAAAGATGAATAAGTTTGTTGACGAACACCAATTATTTTAGCAACATCTTTTTGATATAGGTCAAGAGAATCTCTTAAATCTGCTAATCTTTTTAGATTCATATTTACTACCACCACATAGATTTTCTCATTATTTCTAAAAATTTTGATTTTTATACATACAAATACGAACAAATATGATATAATGGGTACAGAAGAAGGAAATTTATAGAAATATGTGGTGAATATTATAATAAAAAAATCAATTATAGTTAATTGACTTTTCCTAAAATCCAATCGATTGATACATGATAGTTTTTAGCAATTTGATAAACAAAATCGGTTTTAATTAATACTTTAGCATTTTCATAAGCACTTAAAGTTGAATGAGTTGTATTAAGTTCAGATGCTAATAATTCTTGAGTTAAATGATTTTTCTTTCTTATTTCTTTAAGTCTTTTGGCTATAACATCAAGTTCTAAAGATTTATTTACCGGATGATATTCTTTCTCATTACTTAAACCTAGTAAATAATCAAAACTAACATTAAAATAGTTTGAATATTTATTTAGTTTGGAAAGAGGAATAGTTTCACGACCATTTTCCCAATCAGAAATAGAAGTTCTACTTCCAAGATGGAAAATATCAGCAAGTTCTTCTTGTGTTAAATCAGCTCCTTCTCTTAAGGAGTATAATCTATCAATATTCATTATATTTACCACCAATTTAATTTTCCCATTTAATAAGAAAATATTCGTGAAATGCCAATAAATACGACAGAAAAAGTTAGAAAATGAAAGAAAGGTTAGAAAAATGAAAAAAAAGTTAGAAGAATTAGAAAAAATTAATTTAGAAGTATTAGAGTTAAAAGTTAAGATTTTAAAGTATGATGTTATTAATTTAGAGAAAAATCATCCATACTGGTTTCAGTTTAAAAAAAATAGATTATTTAAAGATGAAATAGGAAAACTTAAATTAGAAATAATGGATATTTCAATGAAAGTTAATAAGTTGTTAAATGATTAAAATCTTTAAAAAATAGTTTATAATAAGGATAAAAAGAATATAATAAAAGTAGTTAGACATAAAAAGCTGAATTGCAAAAGTAAATTCTAGTTTGAAGAAATAAAATCCACTTTTTGAGAAAAAATTGTTAAAAAAAT
>CANQJD010000070.1 GCA_947624175.1 uncultured Bacilli bacterium | reverse complement strand
ATATCTAGCAAATTAATAATAGCATATTGCCCTTAATTTGTCTATACCTTCATCAGCACTTTGTTTGAAAAGAGATATTTTATTTGATTCTTTAATCAAAAAAAGAGTGTAATTGAACACTCAATGTTTATTCTTCCAAACATTTATTTAATTTTTCTATTATTTATAATATTTTCTATCTCTTCCTGTGATAAACCACTTGCTTTAGAAATAATATCAATAGAAACATCTTGATTATATAAATTTATAACCATTTCTTGTTCTTTTTGCTTTTTTCCCTCTTCTAGACCAATTTCTTTTCCTTCGGCTAAAATCTCATTTCTAATTCCTTTTTCAGTTCTTTCTTCTTCAAGTTCATAATCTCGGTATCTTCTTACCAAATCGGCATTTTCTTTCATTCTTAATAATACCTCCATAATTTCTCTCTTTATTTTTTTATCTATTTCTATATTATCAATTACTTTCCTAAACTCTTCCTCTCTATTAGTCCATAAAGCTGCTGATAATAGCAATAAATCAATTTCATAAGAGTTGAAATCTCCTTTAAATACATCTTTATTGTACCATGCATCATAACATTTTTCAATATTTATATTCAAAATTTTTCTTTTATCAGTTAATATTTCTCCATCTTCATTTCGATATAAATATTCATCAAAGATTTTTCCATTATTATGAATACTAAAATTATTAAAGTTGACTAAAAGAGTAGCTGGTAAATCTTCATAACTACTATTTTGAGGGATTCCACTTACTGCTTCTTCTTCTAAATAATGGATATTTCTATTTATCACACTATTATAAAATCCTGACCTAATATTTACTTCTAGTAATACTTTTTTCTCTTCATTAGCATCAATTTTAACTACAACATCTCTTTCAGTTAAATATTCTCCAACTGTTTCATTAGGTACACTTCTTGGTGTTAAAATTACTTTTCCTTCTAAATCTTCATACTCTACTTGTAATATTTTAGATAAAAGCATTGTTAGAATTGATAAATGTTCAGGATTTCCAAACATAATACAGAATGCCTCATCATAACTAAGTCTGATTATCTCTCCTGGTTTTAGTCCTTCCTTTAATTTTTGCATTCTACTAACCTTAATATTCTTTTTATTCTTCTTTTTTTCTTTTAACATAATTTTCTCCTTTTAGGTAAAATTAAACTAATATAAATAATAAATACAGCATCAATATTTAAAATATTTATATCTCTTTAATCCTTCCTAATATAATATACACGGAAAATAATTGATTTGGAAAAAATAAAGAAAAAAAGAATGAATTTTTCATCATTCCTTAATGTTTAATCTTTTATTTTAGTACCACAATTAGGACAGAAGTTACCCGTTACTTCTAAAGAACAATTAGGACATCTAAGAGGTCCTTCTTCTTTCTTTTTTTCTAATTTTACTTGATTATCAACTGGAGATACATTTAGGATTTTAACATTTGTTATTTCAAAATAAAGGTCTTTCTTCATATCATTTAATATCTTATTAGTATATTTTGTAAGTAATAAAGAATTATTATATAGTTCCATATAAGGTATCTCTTTAGATAATAATTCTAAACTATTTGATATAGCCTTGATTACTTCTATATTAATATTCTTTAAAAATTCTTCTTTATTTAAACTTAATAAGAAATTAAAAGGATTAGTTATTCTAAAACTATATTCACCGTAATAACGAATATAAGTATCTTTATATAAAACGGGAGATGAAACTCCAAACTTATCATGAAGTTCTTTAGTATTAATAAAAATTACTTCTGGTTTATTATCCCCTATTTCTTGATTTCTTATCTTATTCCAAGCTTCTCTAAATTTAACATCATCAGTTGAATAGATTAAAGGACTAGAACTTGCATCAAAAGTATAAATACCTTTTACATTCGTTCCATCTATAATTCTTGATGCATCGCATATTAAAGCCATTTCTCCTTCTTTAACTTCAATTCGAACTTTACTTGATAAACCACTTTTAATATCTTTTTTCAAAACTAAATTACTAATTCCTAAATCACCACTGGTTATATACTCTTCCCATTTATCATGTAAGGTACTAGTAATTGAAGTAAAAACTAATTTTTTTAATCCCATAACTTACCTACTTTCAGTATGATTATAACAAAAAAAGTTAATTTTTTCAACTAACTTTTTGATTTAACATCAATTATTTCTCCATCAAGTTCAAAGATTACTTTTTTAACATCCATCGAATCAAATATACTAGAGGCAAGTGAATAAGTAACTTCTTCTAAATTATCATTATTTAAACTTGAAAAAGTAATCGTTAAAATATCATTATCTAAACTAAAATCTTTAACATCCGTTTTATAACTTAAATAACTACTTAAATTCGTATTCGAAAAATAATTACCTTTTAAAGAATCTATAATTACTTTAACTTTATTATCTTTACTATTAATATATTTAGTAACTGGTACATAATAACTCTTATCATTATCATTATATATGTAATATAATACAACCTTTTCTATATCTTTAAGCATAGTTATCTCGTAACTCTTGTTGATCCCAAATCCACTATCTAAAACAATTGGTAAACTTTTATTACTCTTATCTAATTTTTCTAAAACCTCGCCATCTATTTTAATAACAATTTTATCAACCCCATCGATATCAAGTAAACTATAAACAATACTTTCAATGACTTTTTCTTCTAATTTAACATTTACTTTTAATAAATCTTTAGAAAAATCTATCTCTAAAGTCTTATCTTTATAAGTTATATTATTAATTTTGGTATTACTAGGTATTAATCCTTTTAAATTATTATACTTTTTATTAGTAACATATAAATTATTAATTATTTCTCTAGCCATATTCTCTATTTTATCTTTATCTATTAAAACATCAACTTTAACTAAATAATTATCCGAATTCAGTAAATAAATATGATTAGTATTTAAGTTTGATGTAAACTCAACTTCTTCTAAATTACTAATTTTTTCTTTTTTAAAATTATTAAAACTAAAGGTAAATAACATAATAAATAAAACTAAAGTTGTTAAATAAATTCTTCTTAAAGCCTTCCTTTTAAGCATTGTATCACCTAATTAAGAATATGAAAAAGCGCACTTAAATAGTACGCTTAAAGTGATATTTCATTTAATTTTAAGAGTTCAACAACCGCAGCTGCTCGTCCTTTAACTCCTAGTTTTTGCATAGCATTAGAGATATGATTTCGAACAGTTTTCTCACTTATTTTAAGAGATTTAGCAATCTCTTTGGTTGTTTTATTTTGAATTAATAAAGTAAATACCTCTTTTTCTCTACTTGTTAATATATTTTTCATAATTCTCCTTGATATTCAAAGTATTATATGCAGAAGAATTATTTTTGTAAATTATTCTTTAAAACTAACGGAGATATACATTTTATCTTCAAATTCTTCCCCAACACATTTCATAATATTAACAGCTAAACTACTATCATGGGTTTTAGAATTAATAACTACATCTACTATATCATCCGATATTTTAACAAAACTATTTAAACTAAATTCATCTTTAATTTTCTTTTCTATGGTCTCTTCCATGGTACTTAACTTTGATATATTTTGAATATCTTCATAGACTTTATTCTTTTCATCAACACTTAAATTTTTATCATTTAGTTTTTCTTGTAATTCTGTTTGTAATAATTGTCTTTCTTCTTCAAGTTCTACTCGCATACTTGTAATAACATCACTTTCTGTAATATCAACATTATTATTAGATACTTCATTAGTACTATCTTTATCATTACTTGCAAAATTACTATTATTCGTAAGTAATAATTCATTTGGCATTGTAATATAATAAACACTTAATACAAGAGCCAAACTAATTAAAGTTAAAAACCATAATCCTTGTTTATTTACCATATTAGTCCTCCTAATACATTATATTAAGAGGTTTTAAATTTATGTATTAAAATTCATCATTCATTAAAAAGTCAATTAAATTTAAATGAATAATACCATCTCTTGAAAAATCTCTTTTATCAAGTGATATTACATATTTAGGATAATTATCATCAATTGTTTTAAAGGCTCCAAACTCTCTTTCTATAGTACTTTCATGTCCTTCTAATTCATAAGTTACTTGAATATATTTTGTATTGCCATCTTTTTTTACTAAAAAGTCTATTTCTCCATTTCTAGTTTTACCAATATATACTTCATAATCACGATTAATTAATTCATTATAGACAATATTTTCTAAAACTATATAACTCTTAAAATCTTTAGAATTATTTTTAATTTGAGCAATTCCTAAATCCGTAGCATAATATTTGTTCAAAGTTTTAAGAACATCTTTTCCTGCTATATCAAATCTATATACTTTTCTAATTATCAAAGCCTTACATAAAGCATCTATATAATTATATAAAGTTTCATTAGATATTTTTTTATATTCTTTTTCAATATATTTATTTATATTATCGGCTGAAAACTCCCGACCTGTTGTTTCAATTAAATATTGTAAAAGCATATCAAATAAAAGAGTATCTTTTAAATTAAATCTTTTAACAACATCTCTTAATATTATAGAATCATACACACTATGTAAATAATTTTTTATATCAACAGTATTCTTAAATTGACATCTATTAGGTAATCCTCCCCATGTTGCATAATCCCAAAAAGATTTCATATCATAAGCATTATTACCAGTTAATTTAATATATTCTTTATATGATAAAGGATTAATATTAAATATAACATACCGACCAGATAACACAGTTGATAATTCATCTGATAATAATTTACTATTAGAACCTGTTAAAAAAATACTTATATTATTAAGAGATGCTCGAAGAGAATTAACAACTTTTTCAAAATTATCAACATTTTGTACTTCATCAAGAAATAAATAATATAACTTATCATCTTTAATATTATCTTTAACATATTTATTAAGTTTCTTATAATCAAGTAGTTCTTCAAATTCAATAAATTCAAAATTAATAAATATTATATGTTCTGAATCTATATTTTTTTTATTTTTTAATTCGGAAATAATTTGATTTAAAATAACTGATTTACCACATCTTCTTATTCCAACTAATATTTTAACTAAATCAGAATCATAAAAACCTCTTATTTTCTCTAAATAATTTTCTCTTAAAAGCATGTTTTT
>CANQJD010000069.1 GCA_947624175.1 uncultured Bacilli bacterium | reverse complement strand
TCAAAGTAAATGCAACCAATGTCTTCAAAATTGCTTTTACTCTGAGAATTAAGAACTTCAAAATAAATTTAAAAAGGGTATTGTAAAAACAAAATATTTGTTATATAATACTCTTGTATTTGTCCCAGTAGCTCAGCTGGATAGAGCATCGCCCTTCTAAGGCGGGTGTCAGGGGTTCGAATCCCTTCTGGGACACCATTTGATAATTACCCTTATGTTTATAAGGGTTTTATTATAGTAATTTGAAAGGAAGTTATTGTATGGGATATGTTGAGGGGATTCGAAAGTATGTTGGCCATGCACCTATTTTTTTCTGTGGAGCAGGGGTTTTAATTTTTAACAAAGAAGGCCAAGTTTTACTTCAAAAAAGAAGTGATGATGGAACTTGGGGTAATCCGGGAGGAGCCTTAGAGTTTGGAGAAACAGTTTATGATGCAGCCATTCGAGAAACCAAGGAAGAAACCAATTTAGATATTAAGAAAGAAGATTTAAAATTATTTAAAATTTATTCGGGAGAAGAAGGACATCATGTCTATCCAAATGGTGATGAAGCCTACATTGTAAGTATTATGTTTGAAACGAATGTTTATGAAGGGGAAATGCATCTTGATACCGAGACTTTAGATTTAAAATTCTTTGATATTGATAAACTGCCTGATAATCTTTGTAAACTATTTATTCCGGTTGCAAGAGACTTAAAACTTCGAGCTAAAGGAGATAAATCTTTCCAAGATTAAAAAATATATTTTCATAAAAATAAAAATATGTTATATTATTAATGGAAGGAGGAGTTTGTAGTGTCAAGTCTTGATAGCGGAGGAATGGCTGCTTTAATTACTTTCTTATCAACTTATTTTTTCATAATTTTAGCCGCTTTAGTTTTACAAATAGTTGCTAACTGGAAGATATATACAAAAGCAGGCAAACCTGGTTGGGCATCTATTATTCCAATTTATAATCAATATGTTTTATTTGAAATAGTTGGATTAAAAGGATGGTATGTCTTTTTAATGTTCATTCCATTTGTTGGAGCTTTTATTGTTGCTATATTTAATTATATTGCTTACTATAAATTAGCACTTTGCTTTGGTAAAGATGCTGGTTTTGGAGTTGGTATGATTTTCTTACCATTTATCTTTGGATTAATCTTAGCATTCGGAGATAGTAAATATACAAAACCTGAGACAGCAAACTAGAATCACTAGAAATAGTGATTTTTTTTCTTTATTTGAACATACTAATAAAGGTGATTTAATGCTTAATTTAAATTTATTCTTTATTTATTCAATTATAGGTTTTCTAATGGAAAGTACTTTATATAAAATAACGGGTTCTAAAATTCAAAGTGGTATTTTTTATGGACCTTATACTTTTGTCTATGGATTTGGGGCTTTAATATCCATATTTATCTATGAATTCTTAGAAAAAAGATTAGAAATAAAAAACAAGTTAATTAAAGTTATTATTTATTTTATTATTTTCACGATTATTTTATCTTTAATAGAATTAGTTGGGGGATATCTTCTACATTTAATATTCAATAAAGATTTATGGAACTATTCAAGTCATTTTGATAATATAGGTAAATATATCTGTGTTACTAATTCTTTAATTTGGGGGTTACTTGGAACTTTTAATATTTATGTTATTTATCCTAAATTAAAGAAAGTATTTAAAAAATTACCTAAAAAATATACTTATATCTTATTATTACTATTTTTAATAGATTTAATCTTTACAATTATAAATAAAGTTAAATTATAATTATTATTTTCTTACAAGTTTTAGAGAATTCTTGCAATCTAGGGTTTGTAAAATTGGTTCAATTGTTGTCTAATAAATGATAATAAATTAACATTTTCTAGGAAAAAAACTATAATTTTCCTAGAAAAAGGAAATGATGTATATGAATAAAAAATTAGGCATTATAGATAAAGTTAAATTATAAAATTAGACTAATATTAATTCTAAAAACATATATTTAATTGGTGGATAATATGTTTAATCGAAAGATAGATAGTAGAATTAAATTAGTTTTAATTTTTTTTATTAGTTTTTTTATTGTTATATTTTTAAAAATAATTTATATTGAAATGATTGATTATAAGAAATTATCTAGTTTAGCAACCGACCTTTGGAGTAGAGATTTACCGATTGAAGCTAATTTGTAAAAAACATTAATGATAATTAATGATGGTTAAAAAAACATAAAAGAGAAACTTGCAAAAATAGTTTGAAAAAAGTTTTTTGCAAATACACTTGCAAAACTTTACAAAAATGTTTTTTTATGATATCATGTATTTGGTGATTGAAATGATAATAAGAGATAATTATTTAAAAAAACTTATTGCTTGCAAAGATACAGAATTTATCAAAGTAATAACTGGAGTTAGAAGAAGTGGTAAATCAACTATTTTATTAATGTTTAAAAATTACTTACTTGATAATGGTGTTAAAGAAGATAATATAATATATATTAATTTTGAATCAGTTATTTATGATGATATAAAAACATATAAAGACTTATATAAATATGTTAAAGAAAAAATAAAAAATAAAACGTATTTATTATTAGATGAAGTTCAAAATGTTAATTCTTGGGAAAAAGCCATAAATTCTTTTAAAGTAGACTTTGATATTGATATTTATATAACAGGTTCAAATGCCTATCTTTTATCTAGTGAACTCTCGACTTTACTTTCAGGAAGATATGTAGAAATAAAAGTATATCCTTTGTCTTTTAAAGAATATTTAATGTTTAATAACTATGATAAAAGTAATTTAGAAGATAAATTTAATGAATATTTAAAATATGGTGGACTTCCAGCTATAACCCTAATTAAAGATAATAATGATTTGATTTTATCTTATTTAAGTGATATATATAATTCTATTGTTAAAAAAGATATAATAGATAGAAATAGTATAAAAGATATTGCTCTTTTAGAAAATATTATAAAATATTTAGCAAATAATATAGGTAGTAGTATTTCTTCAAATAAAATAAGTGATTATTTAAATAGTAATAAAATAGTAGAAAAATCTAATCATCAAACAATAGATAATTATTTGAATATGTTAGAAAAATCATTTATTATGTATAAAGCTGAAAGAACTGACATTAAAAGCAAATCTTTATTAAAAACTTTAGGTAAATATTATATATCAGATGTTGGAATAAGAAATATAATTTTAGGTTTTAGAAATATAGATGAAGGGCACTTACTTGAAAATATTGTTTATTTAGAATTGCTTAGAAGAGGATATCGAGTAAATATAGGAAAAACTTATGATTATGAAATAGATTTTGTTGCTGAAAATCCTAATAGTATAAAATATTTTCAAGTTACAAAATCATTGTTAAATGAACAAGTAAAAGAAAGAGAACTTCGGAGTTTAGAGAGTATTGATGATAATTATGAAAAAATAATTCTTTCAATGGATAAAAATTTAAGTAATGACTATAATGGTATAAAAGTTATAAATATAATTGATTGGTTATTGGAAGATGATGAATAATATATTTAAATTATAAAATTAGACTAATATTAATTCTAAAAGCATATATTTAATTGGTGGATAATATGTTTAATCGAAAGATAGATAGTAGAATTAAATTAGTTTTAATTTTTTTTATTAGTTTTTTTATTGTTATATTTTTAAAAATAATTTATATTGAAATGATTGATTATAAGAAATTATCTAGTTTAGCAACCGACCTTTGGAGTAGAGATTTACCAATTGAAGCAAATCGAGGTCTAATATTAGATAGAAATGGAGTAGTTTTAGCTGATAATATTACAACAACTAGTTTAGTACTTGTTCCTAATCAAATTAAAAATAAAGAAGAAGTAACCAAAGTATTAGCAGAAATTTTAAAAGTATCAGAAGATGAAATGGCTAAACATGTTTATAAGAAAACATCAATTGAAAGGGTTCATCCCGAAGGAAGACGTTTAAGTTATGAAATAGCTGATGAAATTGAAAGTCATGAATTTCCTGGTGTTTATTTAGTTAAAGAAAGTAAAAGATATTATCCTTATGGGAGTACTTTATCACATGTTTTAGGTTATGTTGGAATTGATAACCAAGGTTTAGGTGGAATTGAACTTATTTATGATTCTTATTTACAAGGAGAGAATGGTGCGATTAAATACTTCAGTGATGCTAAAGGAAATAAAATTAATTTATCAGAGATATATTTAGAGCCAGCAAGTGGTATGAATATAACTTTAACAATTGATATTAATATTCAACTGGCTTTAGAAAGAGAATTAAATAATGTTGAAAGTACCCTAAAACCGGATGATTCTTTAGCTGTTGTAATTGACCCAAACAATGGAGAAATCTTAGGAATGAGTAGTAGACCAACTTTTAATCCGAATAATTATAAAATGTTTACAACGGAAGTCTTAAATCGAAATTTACCAATTTGGATGACTTATGAACCAGGTTCTACTTTTAAAATAATCACGATGAGTAGTGCGGTTGAAGAACAAGTAATTGATATTTATAATGATCATTTTTATGATTCCGGAAGTGTTCATATTCAGGGTAGTAGAATTGGTTGTTGGAAAGCCGGAGGACATGGAGATCAAACCTTCTTGCAAGTTTTAGAGAATTCTTGTAATCCCGGTTTTGTTAAACTTGGTCAATTACTAGGTAAAGAACGATTATTTTCTTACTTCGATTTATTCGGTTTTGGAGAAAAAACGGGAATTGATTTAAACGGTGAAAGTGAAGGAATTATGTTTCCTCTTGATAAAGTAGGAGAGTTAGAGTTAGTAACTTCAGCTTTTGGGCAAGGAATAAGTGTAACACCTATTCAACAAGTAACAGCTGTTAGTAGTGTTGTTAATGGAGGTAATCTATATAAACCTTATGTTGTTAAAAGTATCAATGAACCAACGACTAATAGTGTCATTTTAAGTAATGAAAAAGAACTTATTCGAAAAACGATAAGTAAAGAAACTAGTGAAACGATGAAATATGCTCTTGAAAGTGTTGTAGCAAGAGGAGGAGGAAGGTATGCATATATTGATGGATACCGAGTAGGAGGAAAAACCGGAACGGCTCAAAAGGTTAAAGATGGAGTTTATCTTGATAATAACTATATCATGAGTTTCATGGCGATTGTCCCAAGTAATGACCCCCAAGCTATCTTATATGTTGCAATTGATAATCCTAAAAATACAGCTCTTTTATCAAGTTATACAACCGCTCCTGTTGCCAGAAGAATCTTACTTGATATTATAGATGCTCTTGATATAAAAAGACAGACTGGGGCAATCGAAAAAGTCAGATACTGGGATGATGAAATTTATTATACCTTACCAGATACGGTTGGAAAAACCAAAAAAGAAGCCTCCAGAGATTTATTCTATTATAATATAGAGTATTCTGGTTCAGGTGATAAAGTAATAGAACAAAGTCCTCAAGGAGGAACTTATTTAGCAGCCGGTTCGACCGTTCGTCTATTACTTGGTAGTTAATTTGAGTTTCGGTGAAAAAAATACTTGACAAGAAAAAAAATGAAAAAGTTATCCACAAATTCATCTTTTTAAGTC
>CANQJD010000068.1 GCA_947624175.1 uncultured Bacilli bacterium | reverse complement strand
TGATACTAAGGAAGAAAAATACGGAATTAATGAATATTTGAACTAAAATTTGCTAATTTAACCTTTTTGTGCTATAATTTTAGCTCGAGGAGTTTGGTATGCAGAAATGTGTAATTGTTAAATGTCCTATGGCTTTGACATTGTTTTTAAATTTAGAAATGATAGAGCCAGATATAAAAGTTAAACTAGTTAAACAAACTGTTGCTATGAAAGATACTTTAGCATGTGATAGTATAGAACTCAAATCAACTTATGATGATTTAAAAATTGATTATAAAGAATTAACTGATATAGAAAAAGAAAAGATTCAAGAAACAATTAATTTATTTGAAGATGCAACTAGTTTAAAAATTAATAATTTAAATATAAAAATTAATCGTTTAAATTTAAGATTATCAAATTTAAACTTTGAAAGTATTATAGCCGGTCTTTTAATAGGTTTAAATGAATATTATCATACAAATTTAGATATCACTAAATTAAAGAAAATAGGTTATCAAATAAGTCCTTTAGTTCCTTACTTTCTAGTTGGCGGATTTAAGAAGATAAGTGAAGTGAATAGAGAAATTAGTAGTTTACCTAAAAATCCTTATCAAAATTATTTATTAATAGATAAAAATAAAGAGTTAATATTACCTAATTTATTAGATATAAAAAAATATGGTATTGTAAATCATAATGCTAAAGAAAAACTGCTTTATACAGATTTTTCTAAATTAGTAGATAATGATTACCAAGATATTCATGATTATTTAAAAGATTATCAAGAGATTGAATCAAGTTTAATGGGGAATACTAGTTTGTATTTAATAACTTCTAAAGATAATTTATTATTATCAAGAATGAATTATAGGTTAAATAAAGAATTTCCAAATTATAAAATATATTCCGTTTCTAATACTGAAGGGCATAAAGTATTAATAAAATGTTCCTAGAGCGGAATTTTTTTCTTTTTTTACAAAAATACTACAAAAAACTCGAACTTTATGATATGATAATGTTAGAAGATTGGAGGATAAATTATGAATGTTAAAATAATTATTATAAGTGTTCTAGCTGTTATTTTAATTGCAACTATCCTTACATTACTAATATTAAGAAAACATAATAAAAAAGTTTTATTAAATAAAGTTAATAATTTAGATATATTAAGAAATGAAATATTATCGCTTCCATTATTAAATGAGATTGATAAAATTCATAATTTATCTAAAGGAGAACAATTAGAAGAGAAAGTTTTAAATTATAAAAATATCTATGAAGAATTAAAAAATACTTCATTTGCTGAAATCGAAGATATGATTGTAGAACTTGATTTTATTGCAACTAGTAAAAGTAAGAATGAATTTAATAAAAAATATACAAGATGTGAATTAGAGTTATATAAAAATCGTTATTTAATAAATCATATGATTAATGAATTAAAAGAGTTAACTTCTTATGAAGATAAATATCGTGGTATGGTTATTAAACTAAAAAATAGATATCGAATGGCTACTCGAGAATATGAAAATGATAAAGAAGTTTATGGAATGCTAACTGATACTATTGAAATGCAATTTGAAAATATTGATAAGAGATTTCAAGATTTTGAACTAGTTATTAATGAGAAACTTTATAATGAAGTTGTTTTAGTTGTGAAATCATTAGAAGTTATGATTGACCATATTACAACGGCTATTACAGAAATACCTGATATTTTGGTGTTATTAAATGATTTAATTCCTTCAAGAACTAAAGAACTAACCATGTTAAGAGAAAGTATGTTAGAAGAAGGATTTACTTTAAATTTTATGAATTTAGATTATAACTTTAAAGAAATTGAAAAATTTGAAAGTGATATTTTAGATAGGTTAAAAGTTTTAAATACTGAGAATAGTATAATTGAATTAAAAACCATATTAGAATTTTTAGATACGATATTTAAAGATATTGAGAAAGAAAAAGTATATAAGAAAGATTTTGATGTAAGTAGTAATGCTTTTGATGAAAGATTAAATGCAGTTAAAGAAACGTTGCATAATATTAATACTCAACTTGAAGATATTAAAGTTTTATATGGGCTTAAAGATTCTGAATTAGCTGATTTATCAAGTATAAGTAATGAGTATGATGAATTAGTTAAGAAATATCGTAGTTTAATTCGAAAAGTTAAAAAGCAAGAAGAATCTTATGGTAAGATTAATCTTATGTTAAATGAATTTGGAATTAGTTTAAAACAAATAGAAGATAATTTAGATTTAACATTAAGGAGTTTAGGAAGCATGCAAGATGATGAAGAAAGAGCAAGAGATCAATTAGAAGAAGTTCAAGAATTATTAGAAACTTGTAAAAGACAAATTAGAAGTGTTAAGATACCAGTAGTTGCTAACAATTATTTTGTTGAGTTAAGTGAAGCAAATGAGGCTATTTTAGAGATAGTTAAAGAGTTAGCCAAGAAGCCAATAGTTATAAAAACTTTAAATACGAGAGTAGATACAGCAAGAGATTTGGTATTTAAACTATATAAAACAACGAAAACAATTATTCATAATGCTTATTTTGCAGAAAACTTAATTGTTTATGCTAATCGTTATCGAGGCCAAGTTGATGTTAATAAAGTTTTAAATCGGGCTGAAATATTATTTTATAAAGGAAACTATGATGGTGCTGTTAAACTAGTTTTAGATACTTTAGATAAGTTAGAGCCTGGTATTAAAAGTAAATTTAATAAGGAGTGTGCTTAAGTGCTTTTAGATGCTTTAATAGAAGCCTTAAAGATGGTAACTTTTAATTTTGCTATACCAACTGTAACTTTCTTTAATATTTATACAATTTGTCAAAATAAAATGATTTTAAAAAGAAATTCGAAATATAATAAAAGACTTATTAAAAACTTTAAAATAAATAAAAATAGTAATCTGCAAGAATTAAAAGAGAAAATTAATAAAGATAAAGTTAAGATTTTGCTTCCATATTTAGAAGAATTAGAAAAAAATACAAGTCAGGATAATTTATATAGAGTCTATGAAAACTTAAAAGATATTAAAGTTAAAAGAAATATGCTTATCTTGTTGAGTGCTTCTGCTGGTACCTATGATTCTTCAAGTAATACAATTGAATATGTTTTAAAGTCTTCCTTAGGTCATGAATTTTTACATTTAGCATCATCTTATTATAATGAAAAATCAGGGCTTGATTTATCAGGTTTTGAACAATATTCTTATGTTGATAAAGTTTTAATTGGAACCGGATTAAATGAAGGTTATACCGAGTTATTAGCAACGAGATTATATAATCATGATAAAGTTAGTACTCATAAGAATGAAGTTAAAATTGCTCGGTTATTTGAATTTTTCTTTGATGATAAAAAAGAGATGGAAAAATATTATTTTAATCATGATTTACCTGGTTTTATAAATTATATGATACAGTTTGAAGAAAAAGGTAAGATTATTAAGTTATTACTAGATATTGATACTTTATATCGGTTAATTGAACCTATGAAAACTTATTATAGTGTAAAAATTCAATTACAATTATATAAAATCTTCAGGAGTAAATGTAAAGACTCACCTAAATTAGAAGAATTTAAAGAGTTAGTTTATAAGAATAAGTTAGTTGAAATGTTATTAAAAGAAGATAATATAACTAAAAAGGTTGCTTAAGTGTAGAAATACACTTTTTGTTTTAAATTTTTCTTGATTAATTTAAAATAATTTGTTAAGATTAGTATCTGTAAATGAGGTGGTATAATGGTTTATTTAGATTATAGTGCTACAACTCCAGTTAATAAAGAAGTTTTAGATAGTTTTAATAAAGTAGTAATGGAATATCCTGGTAATGCTAATTCTATGCATAAGTTAGGTACCAAGTCTTGGCATTTACTTGAAGAGGCAACTAAGCAAGTTGCATCTTTAATGGGTGTTCAAAAAGAAGAAGTAATATTTACAAGTGGAGCGAGTGAAGCCAATAATTTAGCCATTATGGGAGTAGTTAATAAATATAAAAATCGTGGAAAACATATTTTAACAACTAAATTAGAACATTCAAGTATTTTAGAAACTCTTAGTTATTTAGAAAAAGAAGGCTATAAAATAGAATATTTAAAATTAGATAGTAATGGTCATGTTGATATTACGGATTTAAAAAAGAAACTTAAAGAGGAAACAGTTTTAGTTACTCTTGCACAAGTTAGTAGTGAAATTGGAATTGTTCAAGATATAAATAAGATAGGTGAAATTTTAAAAGATTATCCCAAAGTAATTTTTCATGTTGATGGAACACAAGCTGTTGGGAAAATACCGGTTAATTTAGATAATGTTGATTTATATTCTTTTTCATCTCATAAAATATATGGTTTAAACGGAGTAGGTGCTTTAATAAAAAAAAGACATATTGAATTAGAACCACTTATTCATGGAGGTAAAAGTCAAACTATTTACCGAAGTGGAACTCCAACTCATGCCTTATGTGCAAGTTTTGCTAAAGCTTTAAAATTAGTTTTAGAAAACAATCGCGAAAAATATAATCATGTTTTAAAATTAAATCAAAAATTAAGAGAAAGTTTGGAAACAATGAATGAGGTTATTATTAATAGTGATATCTACTGTATTCCTCATATTTTAAATATAAGTATTAAAGATATAAAACCAGAGACAATGTTACATGCCTTAGAAGAATCTGACATTTACATATCAACCAAAACGGCTTGTAGTAAAGATTCTAGTATGTCTTTGGGCATCTTTGAATTAACCCATGATAAAGCAAGAGCTAATAGTGGTATTCGAATTAGTTTATCTTATTTAACAACCATTGATGATATAGATTACTTTTTAGAAACATTAAAAAAGAAAATTAAAGAATTAAGTTTTATGAAAGGGGAATAATAGTAATGAATAGAGTTATTTTAATTAAATATGGAGAACTTACAACTAAAAAAGGAAATCGAAAAATATTTATTAATACCTTATATTCAAATATCTTAAAAAAACTTAAAAATTTAAATGTTAATATTTTTAAAGATATGTCAAGGATGTATATTGAGTATTTAGATGAAGATAAAGAAGTGATTCTTAAAAATATTGGAGAGATATTTGGGATTCATGCTTATTCTATTGCTTATAAAACTGAAAGTAATCTAGACATGATTAAAAAAACAATAAGTGAAGTCTTAAATGATAATTTAGAAGAGAGGAATTATACTTTTAAAGTTGAAACCAAACGAAGTGATAAGAGTTTTGAAATTAATTCCGTTGAATGTAATAATGTGTTTGGTGGCTATATTTTAAAAAATTTTTCAAATTTAAAAGTTGATGTTCATAATCCTGATATTTTAGTACATGTTGAAATAAGAAAAGATTATTCCTACATATATTTAAATGAATATAAAGGTTTAGGTGGATATCCGGTTGGAACACTTGGTAAATGTTTAGCCATGTTATCAGGTGGCATTGATTCTCCCGTTGCTAGTTACTTAGCTTTAAAAAGAGGAATTAAGTTAGATTTAGTTTATTTTGAAGCAATTCCCCATACATCTTTAGAAGCAAGAGGTAAAGTTATTAATTTAGCAAGAAAACTATATCCTTATGCAGGTGATATGAAATTAATAATTGTTCCTTTTACAAAACTACAAGAAGCAATTTATAAAAATTGTTTAGAGAATTACTCTATTACTATTATGCGTAGAATGATGTTTCGTATTATGGAAAAACTTACTAAGAGATTTAAAGCGCTTGGAATTGTTAATGGAGAATCAGTTGGTCAAGTTGCGAGCCAAACTTTAACAAGTATGAATGTTATTAATAGTGTTACCAATTTACCTATTTTAAGACCTGTTGCTTGTTTTGATAAATTAGAGATAATTGAGATTGCTAAAAAAATTGATACTTACGATATCAGCATTTTGCCTTATGAAGATTGTTGCACGATTTTTGTGCCTAAACATCCGATTATAAATCCTAATCTTAATACTTGTCTTGAAATGGAAAAGACTTTTGATTATGAAGCTATGATTGAAGATATACTTGCTAATTTGCAAATTATAAATATAGATAGTGATAAAGATTTAGATTATTCAGATATTCTTTAGATAGGTAAAAATTACCAACAGCGAATTTGTATAAATTTTTCGTATCTTCACATTCTATTAGTGTGGAGGTGAAACAATGAACTCAAGTTCAAAAGACTCTTTAAAAATGAGAGTACCAGGAGCTAAACAAGCTATCGATAAAATGAAATATGAAATAGCTAGCGAATTTG
>CANQJD010000067.1 GCA_947624175.1 uncultured Bacilli bacterium | reverse complement strand
ATTAAATCAACTCTCTTTTTATCTTGATTTAATTATATCATAATTTATTTAAAATTTTTTAAGCGATTGCCATACAAGATAAACTATTACTTTTCAGTATTTTGTTTCTTTAAATATTTATCAAAATCAGCATTTTTAAAGAAAGTTGTAGCTTCTAAATTAAATTTTAAGATACTAATCTCAACTTTTTTACAAATTAAATCATCTGATTTATTAAGAACAACTCCACTTGATAACTCTTTAATACAATTAAATTTTTGATTATTATAATCTCCCCTATAAATAACATTTAAATTATCTCCCGTTATTCTATAAGTATAAATTAAAGTCGAATTAGTATAATCATAAGTAGCAATTAAATTAGAAGTTAATTTATCTTGATATTCAAAACTATTTCTAATTATTTGAAAATTTTTAGGATCAAAGGTATCTTTTCCATAATCAATATTGGTATTTAAAGAAACATAATAGTTATAATCTTCTTCGGTTAGATTAGTTGTATTTTTTTCATATAAACCATTATCATTTAATATATAACCTTGATTTTCTATATAATCGAATATTTTATCTTCTGTATTTCCTGTTAAAAACATTTTTATTATTAAAGCAATAATCGTAACTATAACAATAATAATTCCTATTTTAATATATTTATTCATATTTACTCCTATATTACACTATTCATAGCCGTAACCATACTTTTAGCCTTAAGGGTATATCCAAAAGGGTCACTTGCTGAATTAGGATGAGCAAAGTATATATATTCTGCTCCCATATTATTGGAAATCTTAGTTACATTTGTTTGATAATTACTATGATTTTGAAAACTTTTAGTATCACTTATAGTTTTACCATTAGTACTTATATTTTTAATATCTCCAACATAATCATGTTCATCAATATATAAAGGTATACTTCTTTGTCCATAAATTAAAACTTGTCTAACACTATTTAAAACTTCATCTGCTAAGTTAATATTTTTATAACTACCTCTGATAACTGGTCCCCACCAGCCTGATTTCATAACATAATTGTATAAACTTCCATAACTCTGTCCATATAATTCATAACGATTGGCAATTAAACTAGCTTCCCAAGCCGCACCAGTTGCTCCAGGTTGTTCACTTTGACAAACTTTAGCAATATCTATTAATTCAGCCTCACTTAAATTATACTTATTCCCCATATTAGATGCCATACTATTATTAGAACTCGTATCTCTACTTAAATTTCTTTTAATTAAATTAATCGCATCTTGCCTATAACCTTCATATTCTTTTAAAACTTGTTCTTTTTCTTCTAAACTAGCAAGTTCTTTTTCTTTATTACTAAGTTCTATATAAAAATCAATATTCTCAATATCAGATAAACAACTTTTATAATCAGAAGTTTCCCCGATTGTCTCTTCAACAAAGAACATGAATAAATTAACCATGGTTGGTACTAAAAAGACAATTATTCCGGCTACAATTCTTCTTATTGCTTTATTAACATTTTCTTTTTGTTTATCTTGATCATTTAACATCATATTTTTATAGAAATCAAATGCTATCATGATAACTAATCCTATTGGTACTACAAATCTAACTATTTGTAAACAGGTTTCAAAATACGATAAAATTCTTAAAAATAAAATATTAGAACATATTGCCATAAAACACCTCGATTTTCTATCTATAATGATTATAGCAAATAATTATTTAATTTTAAAGAGATAACATACTATTTATTTCTTTTAATATTTTATTTTTAATAATGTTTTCTAACTCTAAATTATTATTAAAAGTTAGAACATAGTGTTTTTCTTCTTCTAAAAATCTTTTCGTATCATCATCTCTATCTAAAATATTACTTTTAAAAATTAAAATATTTTTAACTTGAAAATTATCTCTTGCTTCTAAAAATTCTTCTTTAGTATATTTACCTATTTTTTTACCAACTAACATAATAAAAATATCAGTATCTTTTAATTCATCATTATATTTTTTTTGAAGTCCTCCAAGAACTAAATTATTTTCAAAAAATTCACATTCAAATAGTTTAATTCGAATCTCTTTTTCAATCCATTCATCTTGTAACTTCCGAACAACATCTCCAATTAAATTTCTTTCCTTTTTAAATTCAACAATTGAAGATGCTAAAAAAATTTTCACTTTCTGCATTAATTATTCTCCTTAATTTTAAGTAATTCTTTTAACTTAGAAATTTCTTCTTTTCTAATTTCAATAAAATTATTATCTTTTACATAAACTTCTGCTACTTTCAAAGCCTCTTCTTGATAATCAAGGGCTAATTTATAATTTTTATTTTTTTCATAAATCTCTGCAACATATCTACAAGCAAACATATAACCTCGAGCATAACTTGCTGCCTTTTTAGAAAAATATTTTTTTCTAATTTTGAAATTCTTTAAATAATATTCTAAGGCTTTAGAATAATTAGTTGTTGTTTCATAAAGATTACCTAAATTAGTATAAAAAATGGCTAAATTTTCTTCATACTTACTATCTTCTATTGTTAATTTTTCCATAATACTAATTCCTTTTAAATAATTTTTTAAAGATTTATGATATTCATTTAGTTTGAAATAAGAATATCCTAAATTATGATAAATAGAGGCTTCTCTATATAAATCATGATTATTACTTACTTTATGAATTTTTAAACATTTTAAATTATAATCTATATTTTTTTGATAATCTTTAATTATATTATAAATATTAGCTAAACTATAATAGGTAATTGCTAAATCTTGGGCATATATTTTCTTATTTTTTTGGACTAATTCTTCTCTAATTTCCATAGTTTTCAAAAAACACTTCAAAGCCTCTTCATAATTAGCATTATCTTTGTAATATGAACCTAAATTACTATAAGCCAATCCTATAGAATTTAAATTATTTACTTTCTTAGATAATTCTAAATTTTTTAAATAATATTCTAAAGCCTTTTCTTGATTATTTAGTTTTCTATATATATAACCTAAATTATTATAGTCACTTGCTAAATCTTTTTCATAAACATCTAAAGTTATAGGATTTAATTCTTCTCTTATTTTTAAACTTTTTTGATAATATTGAATCGCTTTTTCATATTCAGATAAATCACTATAAATTGAACCTAAATTATGATAAGAATTGGCTAAATCAGCAAGAGTTACTCCACTATCAAAATTAATTAATTGCTCTCGTAATTTTAAACCTTTTAAATAGTAAGTACAAGCCTCATTCTTTTCCCCTTTAACATCATATAAACCTCCTAAATTATTGTAAGAATTGGCTAAACTCGAAGCATAAGCTGGATCACTATCATTCAATTTTTCATATAACTCAATACTTTTAGTTAAATAATATTTGGCCTTATCATATTCTTTTAAATAAATATATAAATTACCTAAATTATTACAAACAATAGCTAAATCTCCTTCATGAGCACCATTAGTTTTCTTATTTATATCTTCATTTATTTCAAAACTTTTTAAATAGTAATCTAAACTTTCGGAATATTCCATTTTACTTTGATAAACACTTCCTAAACAATTATAATTTGTTGCTAATTTTTCAACATTTTTAGGAAATTTTTTATTTATCTCAACAGCCTTTTGATAATATTTAATAGCCTCATCATATTTATTTATATTATCATATAATAAACCTAAATTATGATAAATAGTTGCTAAATTAGGAGCATTAGTTTCATAATCTTCTTTGGTTAATTTTTTAATTATTTCTAAAGCTTTTAAATTATAATCTAATGACTTTTGATAATTAAGTAAATAATTATAAATTAAGCCTAATAAATTATACACTTTAAAAAAATTTAATGAATTTGTATCATCTTCTTCTAAATTTAAATAGTTTAAATATTTCTCCCCATATTGAATAGCCTTATTAAAATTTTTTTCATAATATAAATATTTGGTATACTTAAATAAACCTTCTCTTGGAAGTCCACCTTCTTTTTCAATTCGAATAATTTCTTCATATGTTTTTTCAATTTCTTGGAAACGATTTTTATTATTAATATCAAGTTTTAAAATAGAAATTCTTTGATTTAATTCATTGACAAAGATTGCTAATTTTTCTTTATTTTTATCATGTAATTCGATTATTTTATTAGCATCATCTTGTATTTCTTTAAAATCTAAAGCTTCTTTGGCTGCTTCTAAATTTCCTTCTTCTAAACATTTTTTAGCATAAATTTGTCGTTTAGAAATTTTCCCAGTTCCTGTAATATTTATAAAAGTACTCTCTAAATCAATAATACTTTTTTCAAGTTCATGAATACTATCTTCAAGTTCCTTCTTTTCTTTTTTAACTTCTAAATATTCATTTAATAATTCTTCATTATCTTCATCTTCCAAAACTTCTTCTTTTAATTTCCAATATTTAGCTTCTAACTCTTCTTTTTGTTTTTTAATTTTTTTTAAATCCTGATTATTCTTGATAATTGGAATATTAGATAATTCCAAAACCTCTTCTCCACTTATATAAAGTTTATTATCTTTGGCTTCAACTTTCCCCTCTTCTAAACCTAAATTCTTTAACCATAAAACAATATTTAATTTAATAGTATCTAAATTCTCATATAAACTATAGTAATGTTTTAATTCTTCATCTAAATATTGGATAAATTCTTGAAGACTTTTAGTAGGATTATTAGACTTTTTGATATAAGTTGCTATTTTAGGATTCGAAGAAGCAACAAAATTCTGATAGGCTATTTCAAATTCTTTTTTAGTCTCATTTTTGGCATCATCACAAAATAATACTAAAAATAATTCACTACTAGGAATCTCTATTTCTTTATTAGTAATTAATTTTAAATAAATATCAAAGTTTTCATATTTATCATTTAAATCTCTTATAAAGTTACTAATTTCAAGTTCTTCATCTTTTAAAGAATCAGCAACTGCTAAATAAATATTTATCTTCTTCATTTCTTTTCTTCCTTTAAAATATTAACTATATTTAAAACAATATCATAATCATTACTCTTAAAATCAAATTCTTTTTCAAATATTTTAGAAAGTTCTTGACTTAATTTATCTAAATCTTTAAATGGTATTAAACAAGGATGGAGTTTGGCTAAATGATATATATGATTATTAACTTTAGACTTATATTCTAAAACATCTTTAATAGTTGCCTTTTGATATCCATTACTTCTTTCATAAGAGATCCAACGATTATGTTCATTTTCAGCTAATAAGTCCACGATTTTTTTATCTTTTAATTTAGATTCAAATTCTTGAATATCAATTTTCTCTATAACCGAATAAATTTTATATTTAAGATGTAAAGCAACTGCCCGAGAAGATTTTTTATTATATTCTAATTTATTATAATTTTTAAAGTTAACATCATCTTTATCATAAAATAAATGAACTTTTTTAGCTAATTTTTCAATATTTTCATTTAAGATATATTTGGTTCCATACAATTCTTTTATTGAACCAAAAGGATAAAGATTATAAGCATCTTCTTTTTCGTTTTTTAAGTTAATAATTAACTTTTGTTTTTCTTCATTTTTAGTAACTAAACCAATAAAAGGTGAAGTATTATTTTTTGAATAATAATTTCGAAGTTTAATAGCAACTTCAATATTTTTAACATCATCACCAAGGGCTACAATAATGTAATTAGCATTTTCTAAAGGTAAATTTTCTTCTTTTACAAAGACATTTGTTTCATAAAACTTTAAATTATAATTATTACTATTTAACTCTCTACATTCAAATAATAATTTATTTTCTATTTCTGTTGCTTTTTCATCAATTACTTTAATTTCTAAAGTATAATCTATCATTTGACCACACCAAATAATAGTTTTTAAAAATTGCATACCAACATCACCACATCCAACTAATAAAACTGAAATGTGTTTGTTATTAGCATATAAATATAAAGGTTTTTGATCTAAAACATTATAAACTATTTTTTCAAGTTCATTAACAATGATTGTTTCAATATTACCTTTATCAATTGAATCTAATAATATACTTGCAGTTTTGCTATTTGAAAATAAATAAAAGGTTATGTTTTTAGTTGTATTTCTATAATTATTTATGAATTGTAAAGTATGATTTAAATTAATATCTTCATTTTCTTCGATAGCATAGAATTTAATTTTACCATAATATTTTTTTATATTTATATCATTCATTTTTCTTTGAATTAACATAATATCTCTTATTTTAGCCTCATAGTTATAGCCATATTTTTCATTAGGATTACAAATTATTACAATATTATCTTTAGTCTTAATTGTCTTGGCTAATTTAAAAGATTTTTCATTTAACTCTGAAAAAATATGAACTGTTTTAGAAGTTTTGCTTGCTGAACGAAGCAATAAAATTTTATTACGAATAAAGGTAAATAAAACACTAACCGTTAAGATAGGAGCTAATATATAATAAATATATAAAAGATAACGATATAATGGGAAAATAGTTTGTAATTTATCATAAAAATCCAAAACATCTTCCGATAATGTTGGTAATTCTATAACAAAAATAAAAGATTGGAAAAAATTTAAAAAGAGTTCTTGTTCATATAAAGGAAAGACTAAAAGAAAAGCGGCTATAAGGGTTCCAATTGTAACAATAAGTAATGATTTTACTTGTTTATTTCTAGTTAGAAAAGCCAAGATTAAAAAAGCCAAAAATATAAAAAGAGAACTAATAAAATACATATAATACATAATATCACCTACTAATTTAGTCGGTATTGTAAAAAGTTTATCTCTTTACATAACCATAATTTCTTTATATTTCAATGATTTAAGTATATATTTATCTAT
>CANQJD010000066.1 GCA_947624175.1 uncultured Bacilli bacterium | reverse complement strand
AGTAATCTATCATCATATATACCACCAAATAAAATATTATTGTAATAAAGTAAATATTCTCCCATCATTGATTTACAGGTAATGTTATCTAATAAATTTAATTGTTCTAATACAAAATCTCTATAATCTTTTGTTGTAGCCATTGTATCAACTCCTCCAAATTACTATTTGTTTCAATATTATTATATCATACGGCAGATGAAGAGCACAGCCTAACCTTGAATTTTTTTTCATCTTTTCTTTAATTATTTACTTCTATATCTCCACAATTATTTTCTATTTTTAAGGTAACATCAGATTTATTATAATTATTTTTAATTTTTACTTTTCCTAAATCTGTTTTAGCATCAATAAATATTTCATTTGTATTATCTATTTCTATATCTCCATAATCATCTTTAATATAAGAATCTTTTTTTAAATTAATATTGTCAATTTCTATATCACCACAATTATTTTCAAGATAAAGATAATTATTAACCGATTTAATTTTTATATCTCCATAACTATTTTTTATTGTTGCATCATTTATATTAGAAACTTCAACATCGCCACAATCTTCATTTATAATAGATACATTTGCTTTTTCTATTTCTATATCACCATAATTATTATCTACTTTAATAATATTACCACCTAGTATTTTAACATCACCACAATCTTCTGAAACATCAATATTAGCATTTAAAAATTCATCAATAAAAATATCACCATAATCATTTTTAATATCAATATCTCCATCATATCCTTCTGGTAAATATATTTCTACTTTAGCAGATTTCGAATTAAAACAAATTCCTATACAACTTTTTTCATTTATTTTAATATTTAAAGTATCAAGACTTGTTTCAACATCAGTATAATCTTCTTCTCCATAAATTATGGCTTTAACATTATCTAGATTAGTCCTTTTTATAAAAATCTCACTTGTTGGTGCATCTATTATAATATTATTAAATTCTTCTTCATAAACTTTATTTAATACTAATTCATTACTACTTTGTAATCCAATTCTAAATCCTTTAAGTCTAAAACCACCTTGCATAATACCTACAAAAAATAAGGAAAGGGCTATCATAATAATTGCTAATATAATAATTAAAGTTATAATCCATTTTTTATTTTTCATCTTTAGAACTCCTTAACATAAATACTAATTTTAAAATTTCAGCAAAAAGTCCATAGATTACCCATATTATCCAAGTTAAATGCCAAGCCATAGTTTTAAAACTAATGACTAAATAAAAAACTAAAACTATAATTGCTACTACATCCGAAATTTGATTTATTAATTTGTCATCTTCCGTTTCTTCTAAGGTTTTTATTTTTTTATATCTAATACATACATAAATAATTATACCTGTTGCTATTCCACAAATAAGTAAGAATATAGCAGATGCTACTATCGGATTCATATTCATAACGGGAATTGAAATCATTATCCATACAACTCCTAAAAAATATAACACGACACTAATAGATATTCCTTTAGCCTTTTTAATGTTTTTAAGTTTTTCTTTTTCTAAATCAATTACAAATTCAGTATTTCTTAAAGATTCTTTTTCCTTTAATTCAATAAATAATTCATTTGGAGTAATACCATATAATTCACATAATGGAACAATCTTATCAAAATCAGGCATACTTTGGTCAGTTTCCCACTTTGAAATGGTTTGTCTTGTTACATTTAATTTCTCTGCTACCTCTTCTTGAGATAATCTTTTATCCTTTCTTAACTCTAATAATCTTTCACCTAAATTATTCATTTTTCTCACCTCACGACTAAAATTATATATTTTATTTTAGTTGCAGTCTACCTATTTCAGTTGGAAATTTGTCAACTAACATTAACATTGTTATAAAATTACTATTTATAAAAACGATTCAACAATATATAATCTATCTTTAATACTATCCCAAAGAATAATAATTTCACTATTATCATCTTGTTTATTATACCAATACTTACAATTAGAATAATTAGGATAATTTTCTTTGGAAACTTTAATTTCATTTAACCAATTATTTACACTTTCACTATAAGATGAATAAAATATAGTTTCTTTTTCTTCAATAGACCAATTAAATAATTCTTCTATTTTATTTTCGTTTCTATATGAAAAAATATGATACCTAATTCCATCTCCGTGAAAACTTGAATCAGAATTAGCACTATAAATTTCTTTAACCAAATTTTTTGGCAATTCAATATTCCAATTTACTTTTAAAACATTAGAATAATTTGATAAATTATTATATATAATTATTCCTAATAAACTAAATATAATAATTATAATAAAAACCACTATTATCTTTTTTTTATTCATAGTTAATCTCCTATAAATTACTATTTATTTCATAAATATAAATGTAACCTAATCTACAAAACAACTTACTAAATCTTTTTCTAAATTAAAATCATTTGCATTATTATAAACATAAATTTTATAATCATCTTTTATAATTGATTTATAACCAACATACTTTTCTTCGAAATAATCATCAAGTTCTTTAATTACCTTATCATCATTTGTTTTTAATATTACATAAATACCTAACTCACTTTTCATTATATTGGAATATTCAACGGTATTTATATCATATTCAATTAAGTTTGAAAGTTTTTCTTCTTTTGCTTCAATTTTTTCGGATATAATATATCCACCAAGTTGACTTTCTAAACAACTTAAATCAACATTTTCTTTAATATTTTCTTTTTCTGAACAAGCAAATTTTTCTCCTTTCCAAGTAGTAACTTTTTCATTATTATTACAATGATAATGATTTACAAATAGTCCTTTATCAATATAATCTATACTTCCACCATCTAAATTATCTCTTATCTTTAATAACGGACTATTATCAAATATTTTTGCTTGTATAGTATCAATCAAAATAATTCCTAGCAAAACACTTAGAACAATTAAAGTAATTTTTAAACTTTTTTTCATATTTTCCTCCATTTCTACAAATTATTATTTATCTTTAATAGCCTTAGATTATTTTTCTAATCTTCATAAGGCTCACATTCCAAATCCTTTAAAGAACATTTTAAATCTATATTTATAATATGTTTATTTTCATCATCATCAGTTATAGCATTAAAATAAATATAATCATTTTCTATACTACGTAAAGTCTCGGGTGAAATACTTTTATAATACTTAAACTCTAACTTATTTTTATCTATTTTTTCACGATTTAAATTATATTCATATATTTTATATCCATATAGTATATAAAGTTTATTATTATAAAGTGCACTAGCAACTTTATCATTAAATTTTTCTAGTAAAATATAATCATCATCATCTAATTCGTAAAATAATCCATATTCAAATCCTTCTGAATGTTCAGGAGTAATATTAGCAATAGCATAATTTTGAGACCATCCTTCTGAGTTAGCCATATTATAGTAGATAATATCTTTGTAAGTTAAAAGATTATAATGCTTGTAATTATCTTCCTCTTTTTTGCATCCATTTGTTAATATTAGTAAACTACAACATAATAAAATAGTTAATATCAACTTTTTCACAAAATTCCTCCGTTTCTACATATTATATTTACAATTATTTTAAATATTTAAACATCTGCTCTGGATATATTTTTAATTCTTTATTTTTAAATTTATCTATATCTACCCATATTGCATCAGTTTCACCATCGTCATCAATTATATGATATTTTTCTTTATAATCTTTATTTTCTATATCAACATCGTAGAACAATATTAACTCATGAGCTTGTTTTCCATTATAAGTAAATATATTTTCTGAAATACCTAAAAATTTTCCTATCTTAATATCAATATTAAGTTCTTCTTTAAATTCTCTTTTTAAAGCCTCCGCACTAGTTTCTAAAAATTCAATGCCACCACCTATACTTCTATAGAATTCCTCATTCTTTACTTCATCAAATCCTTTGCTAACTAATATTTTATTATCTTTTTTTATTACTCCAAGAACAATGGGTCTTATTTCTTTATATTTATTCATATATATTCCTTTCAAAAGTTATTACTTATTTAATAGTATTATAGCATAGAAAAAGCAAATCAAAAATATAATTTGCTTTATTTACAATAATTTATTAATTCTTGATTTGTTTTCTTGCTATTCTTTTCAATAATCCAATACTCGTCTTCCCTATCAAAATTACATCTATATACATCATAGAATAAAGTATCATAATAAATTACATTACCAATATATTTGGTAGTAGTTCTAAACATTGGGGCTTCTTGATTAAATTTAACATTTAAGTAATCAGTAAATAATAATATTCCAAACGATAAAGTAAAAATTAATATTAGAAGTAATAATCGTTTATACCATTTAACCACATTTAATATTCTAGCAAGTCCTACCATGAATATCATTATACCGAATACGGAATAAATAGAACCCCAACTGCTCTCACTAGGAAAAATCATGATGGCGGATATTGAAACAAATAATCCAAATATAATTAAAATTAAAGAAATAACTTGATTATACTTTGTTATCTTTTTTGTAGAATAATCAATAGTATTAACAATGTTTTCTTCAAATTTTTCTTGATATTCCTTTTGACTAACTTTTTCACCACTCATTAAATCATTTAAGGTAATATCTAACTCTTGACATAAAGGTTTAAATAACGATAAATCCGGCATGTTCCTGCCATTTTCCCAATTCCCAATGGTTCTATCTGATACACCTAATCTCTCAGCTAATTCTTGTTGAGTTAAATTTTTCTCTTTCCGGCATTCTGCTATAAATTTACCAATTCTCTCTTGATCCATATTTTTCTCCTTTCACACTAACATTTTATAAGGTAAAAGTTAATTTTAACAGGAAATATCTCAAGGGTATGAAATTTATTTATATTTTTAATCTTATATTTAACCTATCCATTAATAAAAATTAATATATCTTTACCTAATTTATTACCAAAATCTTTTTTTATATTATTAAAAAATCTATCAAATAAAACATCATTTTCACTAAAAATTTTTTCATAACTTGACCAAAGACTTAATGTATCAAAAGTAATAGTAACATCTCTACTACTTATATCAGAATTTGAAAGCAGCCAGTAATTAGCATGCCAATCAATACTACCTGACATACCTATTTCTTCATCTTTATAGAAGATCGTTGGTTTATCTTCATCATCCATTTTCAAAGTTAAAGGATAATTTTCTCGATTAAATTCTTTACTTTCAAAAACATCCATGTTATTTTCTAATTCATAATCTAATATATTAAGATACATATTTTTACTTAATTTAGATATTAAATCATGAATATTATTATTAAATACATCTTCTTTTAAAGTAAATACAACCCCATTTTGATAAAGTGTAGATTTATAATCATTAGTGTTAATAAATCCTTTCAAGTCTTTTCTTAGTTTTTTTTCTAATTCAATTGGTGTTGATTTGCAACTATCATTTTTAATAATTCTAATTTGGGATGCAACTCCCATCTCCATATATCTTCCCATAACGTTTCCTTTCTAGTATCTCTTTAGATACAAGTGAATTGTAGCATAAAAATATCATTGAGTCAACTAAAATAATACAAATTTTATACTTTTTTAAAAAAAATAATAGCACATAAAAAGCAAATCAAATGTATAATTTGCTTTACTTGTTCTTACCTATTTCAATTTCTTCTTTATCAAAAGTTATTTTAACTTTATCACCATATATTTCTTTGGCTACTTCATAGGCCTTTTCTTGATTATCAGTATGAATTATTCTAATTTCTTCAGGTTTTAAATAATCATTTAACATCTTAAAAGCTTCAATTGAAGCATGACCAGATGTATGTAAATATTTTATTCTATCTTCAGTTAATCCATATTCTTTTATTTCCTCAAAGAATTCTTGCATTTCACTTTTTTCTTTATATCCTTCCCACATTGAATAAATTAAACAAGGATTACTTATAAAACCTTTTTTATATAATTTACCTATATCTTCAGCCATGGAATTTTTTACCATAAAACAATATTTCATATCACGATAAGAACTTTGTTTTTTATAATCCAAAAAAGGATAAATATAATCTTTTTTAAATTCATCTTTTTTTCTCTTATATTTACAAGGCACCCAAACATAAACATCTTTTTCTTTTCCAGGAACTGGTACAGTTTCATCATTTAAACTTTTAGTAATATTAGCTGTAAAAATATCTTCAATAAAGTTTTTATTTGTCATTTTAGCTGCTTCATAAAAACTTTTTATTCTATCTATATTAGTCGATGATTGTAAAATAAATATTTGATCGTATTCTTGAAATAAACTTATGGCTTTATTTTTAATATCTTCTTCAGTATCATATTTCTTAGTTTCTCTTGTTAAAGTAGTTCCCTCGGTTATAACCATATTAACTTTACCAATTTTCTTTAAAGTTTCTTCAAACCTATCTCCTTTTAAACCATGATTGCGGTAATCACCAGTATGTAAAATTCTTTGACCATCTCCTTCAATTAAAAGCATTGAAGCATTATAAGCTGAATGATCAACAAAAAACGGAGTTACTTTAATGTCATCAATTAAAATTTCTTTTTCAAATTCCATATCAATAGTATCATAACGGCTTTTTTTAGAAGTAAAAGTTGACGTTAATCTATAAATTTCTTTTGAAATAGGTTCAACATAAACGGGAATTGTATCTAATATATAATTAATTAATCCAATATGATCTCCATGTGAATGAGTAATAAAAACAGCCTTATATTTTGGTTCTCCTTTAGTTAATCCTTTAATATCAGGTATTTTTTTCTTCTCTTCATCATCTAAATCTTCACCAAAATCAATAATAATCTTGGTTCCTTTACTACTTGTGATCTCTGTTACACAACCACCTATTTGGTTAGCTCCCTTTAAAATTCTTACTTCCATAATCTCTCCTTTTTTATTTAATGGTATTGTAAAAAGTTTATCTCTTTACATAACCATAATTTCTTTATATTTCAATGATTTAAGTATATATTTATCTA
>CANQJD010000065.1 GCA_947624175.1 uncultured Bacilli bacterium | reverse complement strand
TCACTATAAATGTCACTATAAATGTCACTATAAATGTCACTATAAATGTCACTATAAATGTCACTATAAATGTCACTTTTATGGTTGTTTTATTAAAAAACAACCATAAAAGGTTTTAAATAATTAAAACTGCAACTTATTGTAATATTTGCCATTTACCATTCTTATTATTTCCTACTCTTCTTATATAATCCCCTTCTATTAATAATTTAAAATTTCTTATTATAGTCCTTCTTGTAACATTTAGTTTTAATGCCAATTCATCTTGAGTTATACTTGGATTATCAGATATAAGTTTTAATATATTTTTTTGAATTTGACTAATATCTAATTTTTCAAAATTATTTTTTTCTTTCATAAATTTATTCTCTTTAAAAGGAATTGTTACTCTTATATGATTAGGAAAAAATTCAAAAATATCTCTTGAGTATGTTTTGAGTGCTCTTCGTATTCCAGTTCCTAATTGTTCTACTAAGTCTAAATCCCTAAAAACTCGCATTATTTCAGGATTTCTAGGATTAGAATATCCTTCTAAAAACTCTTTTTGAGTAACTCCTTCTTGTATTCCACCATTTGAAGAAATTACAAGTTTACTATCAAATATTTCAAACTTTGGCACATATCCATTGCTCCAATCGTTATGGACCAAAGCGTTGGTCACTAACTCTTTCACAGCATCATAATCAAACATTTTAATTTCTTTTCTAGTTGTTTCTATTTTAGTATAAATTCTATTTTCTATTTGAATTTTAGCCAAAATTTTTTTCGTTGCCTCAATTAAAGAACAATAACCAAAGTTTTCATTTTCAATTAAATTATAAACATCATTACCATCATATTTAGCAAATAGAATTGGAATATTATTTTCATCAGCAAATAAATAAGCAATATAATTAAATTCATTATTTAATGTATAAAAATCTAATTGTTTTAAGAAATTATCAGTTATTTTATAGCCACTTTCAATATAAAACATTTTTAAAGTTTGAAATTTTAAATCTTGATGGGGTGATTTAATATTTTTCAAAGTATATCTTGCTCTATTAGAAAATAAATTAAGTATCATTTCCTCATTCATACTCTCAATAGAACTTCCAACACGAATAAAGCAACTATCTGGTGTCATTCCCATCCCTTTTAAATAATATGGTCTTTGATTACCACCAGCAATTACTACTTCTATATATTTTTTAGTTTCATCAAAATACTTAACTACAACATCAAATAATCCTAATGTTGATGGCATAATATTATTTTTTATTTTATCTTTTATTTGTTGTTCCATTAAATCTATATTGCCATCTATCCCAACTACTTCTCCAGTATCATTTACTCCTATATAAATTGTTCCTCCACCAGTATTTAAAAAAGAAATTACTTCCTTTTCAAACTTATCTGTTAATTTTGTTTTAAATTCTGTTCTTTTATCTTCTATAACTTCTAACATCTCAATTTCTCCTTTACTAACATGAGAACTAAACTACTTATAACTATCAATTATCATAAATAATCTTTTTCCCCTCTATATATAATATACACGGAAAAATTTCGATTTGGAAAAAAATGTATCAAAAAAAGGAGATTTTTTATTCTCCTTCTTCATCATCAGGTATTCTTAAAATATACTCCCCATCTTTTGAATAAAAATACTTTTCTCTAGCATATCTTGCTAAATATTCAGGATCTTTTAATTTATTTACATCATTTTCTAACTCTACTTCTTTTTCTTGAAGGGCTACTAACTTATCTTCTAACTCCTTCTTTTCTTGATACTTATTCACGATATCTGATAATACATTAAATAATGTAACACCGATAATGACAATTAAGACAACTGAAACTAAACCAAAAGTTACAAGTCTTTTAGCTTTGCGTTTTACTTTTTTCTTTTTAGCCAAATTATCACCATCCTATCATTTTTATCATATCAAAAAATACTTATTATTTCAAGATTCGTTAAACCATACCTGCTTAAACTTAACACTACTTTACACTTTTTCAACCAATCCACCGAATTTTTTTAAATAGAAGGTTATATAAAAAGAAACTTATTAAAAAGATAAACAACAAATAAATATGGATTCTTCCACTATCAATTAAAAATAAAAGATAAAAATATAAAACACTATTTAAAGCAACAAACATAAAATTACTAACTAAATTTAAAACAACACTTTTAGTAAACAACACTCGATATAATAAATTAAAGATAAGTGCAATATAAAGACCAAATAAAAAAGTATAAGCAATAGTTTGTATTTGAATAATTAAACTCATTTAAATAACCTACTTATAACTGAATTCTCTTTATTTTTCTTATTGGCTTCATCAACATAAGCAAAACTATTTACCATACCTTTAATTGTTACAACTCCATCATGAGTATCAAGTTTTATTAATTCAAGCCCTTCACCTTTAAGAACTACATAACCCATAACTGTCTCAATTAAAAACTCTTCATTATCAAAACTATCTATTTTTTTAACCCCACTTAAACTAACATTTTTCCTTTCTACTAAATTAAAGACATGATTATAGTTATGTATTTCTCTATCTCTTTCCATATAATCCCCCACTTAACTATATGTTTCTATTAAAAAAAAAGACCAACTGGTCTTTTATTCTTCTTCAGAATTTGTTGGTTCTTCAACTTCTGCTTTTTCGTATGCTTCAAGAATAGCATCTTCAAACATTTTTCTTGTTTCACGATTAATTGGATGAGCAATGTCTCTATGGCCACCTGGTACTTTTTTACTAGGCATAGCAATGAATAGACCATTATCACCATCAATAATCCGAATATCACGAACAACAAAGCATTCATCTAATTGAACAGTTGCCCGTCCTTTCATACGAGAGCCTTCTTTTTCGAATCTTCTTACATCGACAGATGTGATTTTCATATGTAATCCTCCTTTTGAACTCCATGTTCTATAAATATCATATAATAGTTTTAAAAAAAATGCAATTATTTTTTGTAAATTTTTTGACATTTTTTTATATTAATTTTTTTTATATAAAATAGGTCAAAAAAAAGACTTGGATATATAATAACCAGTCTTATTTTTTAATATTATTTTAAATTAATTTTATTGTGCTGCATCGCCAGCAACTACTTGGATTTTCAAAGCGTAATATTTATTAGCAAATTCTTCATTTGTGTATTTGTTATCACCTTTAGCTCCTGATTCATCTTCTCCAAATGTTACAGTATTAGATATCCACATACGAAGTTCAAATGTATCAGTTTCTTGAGCATCTTTGCCTTTAGCTTTAATAGTTCCAGAAGCAAGTTCAATACCATCTGATAGAGTTCCAAGAGAACTTACTAACACAGGGCTTGATGCCTTATTTGAAGTTAATGATGCTGCTTCAGTTGTTTCTGTTAAATAAATTTTAATATCTTCATCATCTAATAGTGTTCTTGATGCAATGTCAGACATTTCACCAGCTTCAGGTTTTGTTGCTAATGTAGCCGCCTCATCTCCAGATACTGCTTTAATTTTAAATGGAATTGGGTCTCCTGTTGTATATCCAACAATAGAAAAATCCATTACATTTTTAGCATCTGATTGTTTTGAGAATGCCTTTCCTGTAGTATCATCTACTGGAAATTGATTAGTTAAATTAATTTCTTGTCCATCTAAAAATTTAAAGTAAATTGAACCTGTAGTTATTAATTGGTTATCACCTGTATGTGAATAAGTAAAGAATGCGAATGACACCCCAACTACAGCTATAACTAATACTGCTATTCCTAACACTGATAATAAGACTTGTTTTGATGAATTTCCATTATTCATATTTTATATATCCTCCTTACAATAAAAATAATATCACATTAAAAATAATTTGACAATATCTTTTTGAATTTTTTTATAACTATTTACACATTTTTGTATTTTTTGTAAAGTTTTGCTAAAAAGAAAAAACGGAGTAACTTTAATTAAACCGTTTTGAATTTCTTAATTTTAAATTTTATGCTCCTTTATTGAAGTTTGGATCATCTGATGCAACTACTTTGATTTTTACTGCATAGTATTGGTCAGTCCATACTAAACGAGTATCTTCTTCTTGTCCTGCAGGTAAATCTCCAACAGTTGTTGCACTAGCACGATACTTATAATCTTTATCAGTATCAGAAACTATTTTACCACTATTGAAATCAGTAGTAATCCACATATGTAATTTGTACTTATGGCTTATTTCGCTTCCAGCAGTAATAGTACCTTCGGCTAATTTGAAGCCCATTTCACTATTTCCAGTATTCTCTGAAAAAGCTTTGGCTACTGCTGCAGTTTCATAATCATTAGTTACTGTTCCACCAGTACTCTTATCTACTTCAAGATACATTTTGATTGCTTCTGGTGGTAACTCTCCCCATGCATCAGCTCCAGATGGAACTTCTGCTACTGGTGCTGTTCCTTTAATTGCATAAACAACATATTTTACAGAATTAGCACCTTCTGGTAAATCTCCTGATACATCGAAGTCAGTTTCATTTTCAGGGTCTTTTTTACCATCATCATCACCTTTTGGGAATGAATCCTGACCTGTAATCGTTGGATGACTTTGTCCTCCTTCTCCACCTGGTTTTAAATCAAATGTAATTGAACCAGTTGTAATTATATTGTTCTTTTCTCCTGTTCTTGAATAAGTGAAGAATGCAAATGACACCCCAACTACAGCGATTACTAATATTGCAATACCAACAATTGATAAAATGGCTTGCTTTGAATTATTGTTTTCCATTTCTTATTTTATCCTCCTTATATTAAAATATTAGCATATATTTTTTTAAATGGCAATATCTTTTTTGATTTTTTTTGTCAATTTACAATTTTATTGTATTTTTGTGTTAAATGAATTAATTTTTATTTTTTTAAATCTTTAAAAAAACTACAACGAAACAAATTCATTGTAGTAATTATAGTTATTAGTTTCTATTAGTTATCTTGAATAATCTTTTTAATATCTTCTTGTGATAGACCACTTGCTTTAGAAATAATATCAATAGGAACATTTTGATTATAAAAGTTTATAACCATTTCTTGTTTTGCTTGTTGGGCTCCTTCTACTAAGCCAATATCTTTACCTTCTTTTAATCCACGCTTATGGGAATAAGCAAGAGCACTATCATTCAGTCTCTTTCTTTCCTCTTCTGGATCATACCAGCCCCAGCCTAATTCATTTTCTTTCATTTTGTTTATATCTTTCTGACTCATTAATAGAACTATTAATGATAGTTTCTACTTCCTCCTGTGATAGACCACTTATTTCTTCAATATCTTCAATAGATAAATTTTTAGCATACATAGCAAGTACCATTTCTTGTGCTTTTTGCTTTTGTCCAATCTCTTTACCCTCTTTTAAACCTCGCTTATGGGAATAAGCAAGAGCACTATCATTCAGTCTCTTTCTTTCTTCTTCTGGGTCATAAAATCTTCCCCATGCCTCATCATTATTATTCATTTTTACAATCACTCCTTTAATTAATTTCTTAATCTCCAAAGTTGTATTTATATCTTGCAAGCACCTATCTACTTCTTCGATATTTTTGGCAGATAATAAAGCCCCCAACAAGATTAAATCCTTTTCGTGGTCATCAAATTCATCACTTTTATATGTATTATAATACCATAACTTTCGACATTTCACAACATTTATATTGATAATTTTTATATTTTCCGTTAAAATATGGCCATATTTATTTCTTAATTGATACTCTTCATAAAATTCCTTATGGTCTTTATCAATAAAATAAGGATTAAATTCAAGTAAAAATAAAGCATTAAGTTTATCATAACCTTCCCCTTTACCTAAACTATTTCCATGAACTGCTGATGCATAATATAAATCTCTTAATATTTTTATTATGTAATCATCTCGATTTTCAAGAAAATATTCTCCTAAATGATCTAGAAGTTCTTTATCATAAGTAACTTCAATGATTAATTTTGTTTCTATTGGTTTAACATAAACAACTAAATCTCTTTCTTCTTGTTTTTTACCTATTTCGGTTTTAGTAACTTTAGTTGGTTCTAACCTAATATTACCTTTTAACATATCATATTTTAGATTTAATACTTTTGATATTAAAAAGGTTAAAGTTTCAAGATGGGCTTGATTTGCAAACATTATTTTGAAACAATCATCTGTTGTAAGTGGCAAAATCTCCCCATTTTTTCTTGCCTTCCTAATTTTTCTTTTGATTTCTTCCTTTTTATTCTTTTCTTCTAATTCTGTTTTCAATTTCTTTCCTCCTTCTTGTTAGATATAAATATGAAACTTTTAATTTCACCTCTCCTTCTAGTATCTTATTTATATCCTCCTAATTATAATATACACGGAAAAAAATCGATTTGGACAAATAGCATTAAAAAAAGATTGATTTCTCAATCTAATAACCCCATCTTTCTATTTGAAAATTTATATTATAGGCTCTTCCAAGATTTCTTGTTTCTTGTTCACTATTATATAAAAGGTCCATTGTTAAACCTTTAATAGCACTTCCTCTATCAAGAACAATTCCATAAAAATCACCATTTATATAAGGATAGTTACTAACTTTAATAATACTTCCACATGGAATACTGGGGTCAGCTGCTAAAATTCTAATTTTTCCATAACTTGTATCTTCAAAATAAATATTTCCGTTTTGAACATTTGGATGTGGTGCACAACCAAGATTACCACTACAACCAACACAGTCAGGTCCATATCCAGTTAATGTACCTGAAAACTCAATTTTTTCATTTGGATGTTTTAAGATTTCTTCAGTTGATGTTACTTTAACAAACTTATTTACAACTTGAAAAGTATCTTGAATATTAGTTGTAATCGGTAAAATTCTTGAAGTCTCTACTGATTTAATTGTATTAATATTACTAACAACTAATTTTTCTTCTTGATTAAATAAGGCTACTATAAGTAATAATGTAATAATAAATATTAATGTAAAAAAGTAGATTGTTAAAGAATTGATTTGCTTTTTATACCTTCTCAAAGTAAACCACCTCTATTGTAATAAATATAACACTTAAAACAAAATAAGTCAAATTATGACAAAAATATCAGCAAAAAAGAGTAAAATTACCAAAAATTTCTTCGCAAAGATTATATGATATAATCAAGTAGAATAGAAGGAGTTA
>CANQJD010000064.1 GCA_947624175.1 uncultured Bacilli bacterium | reverse complement strand
AATTATCCATCATTAGAGGAATTAGATAAAATTTTAGAAGGTAATTATAAAAATATAGTATATTTAATTTTAGATGCCTTAGGTACAAATATCTTAGAACTTTATAGTGAAGAATTAAATTTTTTAAAAAGTAATTTAGTAACAAATGTAACTTCGGTTTTTCCACCAACAACAGCAGCTGCAACAACAGCTATTCATTCAGGATTATCTCCATATGAAACAGGTTGGGTTGGATGGATGCCATATTTCATGGAATATGATAGAATGATAGAACTTTTTTCAGGATGTGATTTTTATACTGGTGAAAAAATAATTGCAAGTCCAGAAGAGGGAATATTAAAATATGAAACTATTTATGAAAAAATAACTAAAAAGAATAAAAATATTAAATATACAAAAGTATTTCCAGACTTTACTAAAAAATATGAAAATTCTTTTGATAAAATATGTGATGAAATAAAAAAAGCTTGTAAGGATTCTAAAAATAATTTAATTTCAGCCTATTGGACAGAACCCGATTCTTTGATCCATGAATATGGAACTAATAGTATTGAAGTAAAGCAGGAGTTAAAAAATATCAATGATAATTTAGAAAAACTAGTAAAAGAATTAGAAGATACAATCTTTATTATTACAACTGATCATGGTGCAGTTGATGTTGAAGAAATATATTTAAATGAATATAAAGATATAGATGACTGTTTAAAAAGACCACCATCAATTGAATCAAGATTTGTATCATTTTTCTTAAAAGAAAATAAGAAAGAATTATTTAAAAAACTAATTAACAAATATTTCAAAGATAAATTTTTGATTTATGATAAAGATGAATTTTTAAAAAGTGGGCTTTTGGGATGTGGCATAAAACATGAAAGAATAGATAGTTATTTAGGTGATGTTATATTAATAGGTAATAGTAATTTAAATATTAGATATACAATTAATGATGTAAAGTTTAAGTCTTTAAAAGCTGATCATAGTGGTATTACTAAAGATGAAATGATGGTTCCAGTTATTGTTATAGAAAGTAGGTAATGATTATGGAAATAATAAAAAAAACAAGAACAGGTGCATATGGAATTATTATAAAAGATTCTAAAATTGCATTAGTTAAAAAAGCAGCAGGTGGATATAAAGGAAAATTAGATTTACCAGGTGGTGGTATAGAACATGATGAAACGATAGTTGAGGCATTAAAAAGAGAAATTAAAGAAGAAATTGGAATTAAAGTTAGCAGTTATAAATTATTTGATGTTATAGATACTAGAATAAAATGGAAAATGAATGAAAATGCATATGAAGATTTACATCAAATTGGAATATTATATCTAGTTGATACTAATGATTATAGTTTAAAACATGAGGCTGATGGTTTAGATTCCGAAGGGGCAGATTGGTATTTGGTTAAAGATTTAGATAAAAATAATTTAACACCATTTACAAAATATGCTCTTGAAAAACTAGAAAACAGTTTAGATATTTAATAAATTAGGTAGTTATGGAAAAAGAAAATATTAAATTAAGAAGCTTAAAAGATGATTTTAAAGATTATAAATTATTAGAAAAATGGTATCAGGAAGAAGAAGTTTATTTATCCTTTGAACAAAGAAAATTAAGTTATGAAGAAATAGTTGATAAATATTCTAAAAGAACTTTAGAAAATAGTGAAATACCAGTTTTCATGATTAAATATGATGATATACCAATTGGAATTATTCAATATAAGTTAATAGATGATGAAAATAAAAAACTTTATAATTTAGATATAGATAATTGTTATGAAATTGATATATTTATTGGTGAAATTAGTTTACATAATAAAGGTATTGGTAAAATAGTTATTAATTTAATAAGTGAGTATTTATTTAAAGAAAAGAATGCTAATTTATTAGTTATGTGTCCTTTAAAAGAAAATATTAAAGCGATTAAATGTTATGAAGGTTGTGATTTTAAAATTATAAGAGAGTTTGAAACTAATGATACTATTGGAAATATTAGAAAATATGAACTGATGATTAAAGAGAAATTATAGTAAAATGTTTAGAAATATAAATTAGTAACCAAATCTAGGTAAACACATAGACTAAATTAGGGTGAATATGAATGAATAATAATGGATATCGTATCGTTGTAGATGCAGGACACCCGAGTTATTTATTCCCCAAATTTAGGGATATAATAAATTGAATCTATAAAGGTACTTAAAAGTATCTTTTTTTAATAAAAATATATTTGAAAAGTTAATCAAATCTACTGATTTATTAAGTAACCTATGATATAATAATATAAATTACAAATGAGGTGATTTGCATGAAATGCATACTTATGAATAAAAAAATAGAAGTTTTAATAGTTGAATATGATACAGCGACAAGTGTTTTTACTAAAATATATGAAGTTAAGAACATTAATTACGCTCCATATATTTTAAAAAGTTTTTATATAGAAAATGATATTAATGATACTTTTAGAACTAATTTAAGTGAATGGTTTAAAGGAAGAGGAATTCCATCATGGCGTGATAAATTAGATTTATTATTACACAGATTAAATATAACTGCACCTTATGAACTGTTGGATAAAGCATTTGGATTATCTTTATCAGATCAATATTGGTTAAAGCCTTATGATAGTGATATTTCTTATGATGATATTAATTTTTTTGACAATGATTTTGATTATGCTGAATTCATGGAAGCATCTTTTGAAACTAATAGTAAAGCAATAACTAAGGAAGCATCTTTAAAAACTCCTAATAATACAACCGATGGAATGTTAAAAAAAGCATGGATTATTGAAAATGGAACAAGATATTTATTAAAAAGTGGATATAAAAATGAAATTTTACAACCTTTTAATGAAGTATTAGCAAGTGAAATATGTAAAAGATTAGGATTTAATCATGTAGAGTATAAGTTAGATACATATAAGGATATAGTAGTATCTAAATGTCCTTGTTTTATTACAAAAGATACTGAACTTATTACTTGTAATCAAATTAAAAAAGATATGATAAGACATGATAATGTTGAAGATTATGAAGAGTACATTAAAAAGTTAGAAAAACATAATATAGAAAATGCTCGTGAGAAAATAGAGAATATGTTTATTTTAGATTTTATAATTATGAATGAAGATAGACATTTAAATAACTTTGGAATTATAAGAGATGTTAATACTTTAGAATGGTTAGATGTAGCTCCAATATTTGATAATGGTCAAAGTTTAAATATTGAATATTATGATGAAGAAGAATTACATATTTCAGGTAAGGGAAGATTCTTCTATGAAGTAAAACCTTTTGATGAAATAATAAAAATTGTAAAGAATTTAAAAAGAATAGATATAAGTAAATTAGATGATATAGTAGAATGGTTTGATAATTTATTACATCAATATCAATATTTAACGAAAATGAGTGATAGAAGAATAGAAATATTATGTATTTTATTAAATAGACAAATTAATAAATTAAAAGATATGATTTTAAATAATAATTAGAATATATGATATAAAAAAAGTAAATTAAAAGGAGTAAAATATGAATTATGAAAGATATTTAATAAAAAGAGGTAAATTAGATTTATTATCATCATTAGAAGCTTTAGACAAGGAATTACTTAATGAAAAATTTGAAGAATTTGGAGTTAATGATATATATGAATTAAAAGATTATATATTGGACGATTTTGAATTTTGTTTAAATGAATCTAAAGATGATGAATTTACTAAAAGGTATTTTGAAAGATTAATAAATGATGAAAATTCTGAATTGAAGTCTTTTTTTGCCCAAGATTTAGAATCACTTTTAGTTTTTGTTTATAAGAATGGTGATAGTTATTCTTATTATATTCCTACTGAAATAAAACAAATAATTACTAAATTATTAGATGATGTGACTTTAGAAGCAAAATTTAATTTAGAAAATGCTCCAGATACACCAATAATTAAAGATTTAAAAGAATTACTTGAAACTTTACCAGTTAGTGATTTAAAAAGAATAGGTGGTCTTTTACATGTTAATAGATTAAGTAACAATCCTAAAAAAGAACTTGTTAAAATTGTTTATAATTCTCTTATCGATAAAAATAAATTAACGGATTTAATTGAAAGGTTTATAGATAAAGAATTTGATTTGTTAAAAGATTTAATGAAAAATAAAGGTACTATACAAGACAATAATATAAGTGTGGAAGTATATCATTTCTTATATGCTGTGGGTTTAGTATTTATATTTAGAAGAGAAAATAAGTTTTATATTTCTATGACTGATGATGTTTATAATGTTATTAAAAATATTGACTTTAAGAAAATACAAAAGATAGTAAATGAAAATACAAAAGTATATAATTTAGTTCGTTCTATGGTTGAATTATATGGAGTTGTTTCATATAGTTTTTTAGATTACTACTATAGTTTATATTATGGAAATGGTAAGGAATTAGAAACTCCTAATAATTCATTATTATTCTGTGATAGAGTTGATAATATAGAGATAATTCATACAGAAAATAATATGTATTTTGTTCATAAAAATTTGAAGCATCGTGATTTAGAAAAAGTATTAGATGACATTATTTCAAGACAAGTGAAAATAAAAAGAAAAACAATTAAATTAGAAGAATTACTCAAATATTCTAATTATAATTACTATGAAGAAACTGAGGCTAAAACTAAGTTTAAAAAATATTTAAAGAAGAAAAAGATACCATCAAATATTATTGAAATTATTATAAAAATGATTTCTGATATGTATAGATTAGGAAATGCCTATATAAATGATTCAATTGAAATGCTTCATGATTATGGAATAGAAATTACAAAACAAAATTTTCAAGAAATATTAAATTATTTAATTGAAATATATAATAATTCTAGAATATGGACAAATAATGGATGGACACCTATAGAGATGGAAAAAGAATATAAATAAATTATGAAATAGAATAATTTAAAATTCGAAAATGCATAAGAAGTTAGGATATGAAGTAATTGAAAATTAAATAATTAATAAAAATCCAAATTAATATTCATTTTTTCATTATATTATGTTATCATAATTATAGATTTTATCTTGAAGGAGGTATATATGAAAAAAGAGGAAATCACACTTAAAAATACAAAGCAGGAGATATTAGATGCTTTAAATGAAGCACTACTAAGAGAAAAAAATAGTGCTAAGACTAAATCAAATCCAATTTTAGAAGAAAAAGAGAGAAAAGTAAATGAGGCTGTTCAAGAGACTAAGAAAAATGTTGATGACAATGTTTTTTCAGAAAATTTAATTAAAAAATTTAAAGACTTAGAACTTGCAATTGCAACAGAAGAAGAAAAACTTAAAAATTTATATGGAGTAGAACAAGAACTTAGTAATTTAACTTTAGCTGTAAATGCTAGTAAGGATATAATTACAGAACTTGAAGATAAGAAAAAAAGAGAAACAATTAAAATTGAAGGAGAAATTAAAGATTTAGAAGAAGAATTTAATCGAAAATCTAAAGAGTTATCGAAAGAATATGATTTAAAAAGCCAAAGTTTAAAAGTTGAAAGAGAAAGAGAAACAGAAGAATATGAATATAAAATAAAAAGAGAAAGAGAACTTGATAAAAATGCTTGGGAAGATGAAAAAAAGATTCGTGAAGCAAATTTAAAGGCTAAAGAAGAAGAAGCAAATAAGTTGTTAATCGATGCTAAAGAAAAAGAAAAATATATAGCAGATCTTGAAACTAAAGTAGCAGATATTCCTAATTTATTAATAAAAGAATATGAAAAGGGAAAAAAAGAAGTTACAAGTGAACTTGAAAAAGAACATAAATATCAAATTGAATTACTTAAAAAAGATTATCAAAATACAATCGATAGGCAAAATGATAAAATTGAATCTTTGAATCTTGAAATAGAAAAAGCAAATGCCTTAAATGCAAGTTTACAAGAAAAAATGGATAAGGCTTATCTTGAATTAAAAGAGTTAGCAACTAAAACTGTTGAAGCAAATGGTGGAGTTAAGATTTTAGGTTCAAACAATCAAAGTGAAAATAAATAAATTTGAATTTAACTTAAAATTAGATAAATTAAAAAAAAAGGAGGCGACTATGCAAATCATATATCATGGTAGTTATACTAAAATAGAAAGTCCTAAAATATTACAAACTAAATATACAAAAGATTTTGGAGAAGGATTCTATTGTACCATATTGAAAGAACAAGCTATTAAATGGGCTAATAAATATGATACTAAAGTAGTTAATTTATATGAATATAATGAAAATAAAAATTTGAATATAAAAGAGTTTACGGTTATGACTGATGAGTGGTTAGATTTCATTATCAATTGCCGTAGTGGTAAAAAACATAATTACGATATTGTTATTGGTGCAATGGCTGATGATCAAATTTATAATTATATAAATGATTTATTAAATGGAATTATTTCTCGTGATGCTTTTTGGGAACTTGCTAAATTTAGACATCCTACTCATCAAATAGCTTTTTGTACAGAAAAGTCTTTAGAAACAATTAAATTTGTCGATATAGAAGAGGTGCAAAATGAGTGAGAAACAATCAGAAAATGATTTATTTTATGTTTGTAGTTTACTTGAATATATAGCAAGAAAAACAAATAATAAAAAAAAATATATTGTGGAACATATTGGTAAAGAAAGAATTAATAAATTATTTAATTTGGCAGAAATTTATCATTCAGAAAATATTGATAAAGTATCAGATGAAATAATTAAAGTATCTAATATAGAAAAAGGAAATTATAAATTAAATTTAATAGAAGACAAACCAACTTTTTGGGATATTGGTAGAGTTTATCAAAGACTTATTATAATGATAGATGATAATAAAGAAACATTTATTAATAATTTATTAAAGGTAATGAATTCTTGGATTATTGAAAAAATTGATGATTATAAAAGCAATTTATATTATGAAAATCCAGGCTATATTTATGAATGTTATAAGGAAGGTAAAATATTATAAATAATTTTATAAAGGTACTTAAAGGTATCTTTTTTATTGCTTTTTATTAGAAAATATTATACAATTTAAGAAAGAATTGATTTATGAATAGATTAATAGCTCATGGTTTAATAAAAATAAATGGTAAGTATTTGTTAATTAAAAGAACGAAAATGAAAAGAGGGAAGCTTAATTCTTTACCTGATTATTGGGATATACCAGGAGGAATGGTTGAATTAGGAGAATTACCACAAGAAACTCTTGTTAGAGTGACGAAAGAAGAAGTTAATTTAGATGTTAAAGTTATTAAAATATTACATGAAGATAGTAATTATGATAAAGAAAAAGA
>CANQJD010000063.1 GCA_947624175.1 uncultured Bacilli bacterium | reverse complement strand
TGATATGTCTTTAGAAGAAAAAAATCTAATAAGTCCTAGAAGAAATGCTATTTTAAACCTTAAGAAGCAGAAAAATTTTCAAAAAAATGTTGATTTAATGGATTAAGTGTGATATTATAAATTAGCAAATGTTTATTGGACCCTTAGCTCAGTTGGTTAGAGCAATCGGCTCATAACCGATCGGTCATAGGTTCGAGTCCTATAGGGTCCACCAACATTTAAGCGGGTATGGCGGAACTGGCAGACGCGCTAGTCTTAGGAACTAGTTCTTCGGAGTGCAGGTTCGATTCCTGTTACCCGCACCAGATTGATAGGAAACTCGGACTTTGTAAATTATTTGAAAGTTCGAGTTTTAACATAGCAAAAATTATTAACATTTATATTATTGTTATTTTCTATTTTCTATATCTTTTTTTATATAATTGCCATTATAACTAATAGATGGTAATAAAATAGTCTTATTGTCTTTATTTTTTAAAAAAATATTTGTAAACTTATAAAATCCCATTCGATAAGGATTATCATCATAATAAACCATATTAAAATCACCACATGAATTCATAAGCATACCAACTGTATCTATATCATTTGGATTAACACCTTTATGATTATATGTTTTAATAAAATCTCTAATTTGAAATTTGAATGAAACATAACTAATTAAATCACCAAAGGAAAAATTATCTGATACACTACCAATTCCATGGGTATGTCCCTTACATATTATTAATTTTCCGTTTTTTTCAATATCTGTATTATTTAATTGTCTTAAATATTCAGCAAAATAAGTAGTTATTCTATCATAATCTGTTTCTTGAGTAAAATTTTGTTCCATATCTGCTATGATATTTTTAAAAACTACACTTCCATTTTTTTGTTCAAATCCAATAATAAAATATGGTATCTCGTTATTAGTTCTTTCAGTTATCTTTCTTATTTTTAATAATTTATTATATACATTTTCTTCGATAAAGACTAAATTATTATTTTCACATACATTATCTAAATATAATGGTGTAATCGGTATATTTTCAGGATTACATCCTTGATTTAAAAATATTTCAAAACTACTTGCATAAAAATCTCTATTAGAATTATTTTCTATTAAACATTTAATTGCAATATTTTTAGCCTCTTCTCTTTCCATTGAATCCTCCGTGAATTTTGTTATCATAAATCTATAAACATTATATCATGAAAATTCAGTTTATTTAATAATTAATTCTGTAAAAATGTACCTTAATTGTGCAAATTATATCAAAAAAATACAGCTTTATAAACCTATAAAAAGAAACTTGTTATTTTAACTAATAATTAAAAATCTCTTCCTAAATTTAAGAAAATCATATATAATTATATAGGTGATGGTATGAAATATATTAAGTTATGTCTATTATGTTTATTATTAGTAGGTTGTAGTAAAAAAGAAGTTATATACGAAGATACTACAAATGATTTTTTAAATATTAATAAAGAAGAAGTTGAAGTCTATGATGAAGTATCTTTAAATGATATTCTGGATATTAAAAATCAAGAAATAGAAATTACAAGTAAAGATTATAAAATTGATACTAATAGTTTAGGAGATAAAGAAATTACAGTTTATTATACATATGATGATAAAAAATATGTTTATAAAGATAAAATCTCGGTTGTTGATATTACTCCTCCTTTAGTTTTCAGTGGTACTTCTAAAACAGTTGAACTTAATTATGATAAAGATATTTGCAATTTGATTACTTATGGAGATAATTATACCGGTGATATTAAATGTCAAATTGAAGGAGATTATGATTTAAGTAAAATAGGAAATTATAAACTTTTATATACTTTAAGTGATAGTAGTAATAATGAAACGAAAGTTAATGTTACTTTAAATGTTGTTAAGAAAATAAATAGTACTAATCCATCTAAAACGAAAACTTATTTTAAAGATATTTATAATACTCATAAGAAAGATGATACCGAAATTGGAATTGATGTTTCAAGATGGCAAGAAGATATTGATTTTAATAAGGTAAAAGAAGCAGGGGCAACTTTTGTAATGATGCGACTTGGAGTCCAATCTAATAATCGTGAATTATCAATTGATACTTATTATAAAGAAAATATCAAAAAAGCCAAAGAAGCTGGACTTAAAGTAGGAGTTTATTTATATAGCATAGCAACTTCAAAAGAAGAAGCCATAGAACATGCTGATTTTGTAATTAAAACTTTAGATAAAGAAACACTAGACTTGCCTGTTGTCTTTGATTGGGAAAGTTGGTCTAGTTGGAATTCATTTAAAATTAGTTTTCATGATATAAATGAAATAGCCAATGCTTTTTTAGAGAGAATTGAAGAAAATGGTTATCAAGGAATGCTTTATAGTAGTAAGTTTTATTTAGAAACTATTTGGACTAATAAAAAGAATTATCCTGTCTGGCTTGCTCATTATACTAAACAAACAAATTATCAAGGTGATTATGTAATTTGGCAATTATGTAATAATGGACGAATCAATGGTGTTAATGGTGATGTTGATATAGATATTATGTATAACGAATAAAAGTTTGACTTATTGCAAACTTTTTTTATTACTTTCTTCTATTAAATTATAGATTGTAGGAACTAATTTTTCTTTTTTAGTACTAATAACTTGAGCTACCCTATCAGGTTTATAACCTTTTTCTAAAGCCTCAAAAATATTACTACACATTTTATCAGTATAACTTACTTTACCATTTTCAAAATCTACTCCTACATAAATCTTATCATTATAAGGTATTCCTAATAAATGAGGAGAATTAAAAACAATATCTTGATTAAAACTTATTATATTATCTAAAATAGATATATATTTACCAAGATTTTTCGTATTACAGTAAATAACAACATTATCTCGCCTATTTATAGAAGGATTACTATTAATTTTAAAATCATAATCTTGAAATCCATTTTCTAAACAAGCAAGAAGAAATTTATTAGTAAATAAATGCAAACTACTATTATCAACACTTAAATATAATTTTATTTGATTATCACTAGGATTTATAGTATCTGATGATATTTGAATCCAATCTGTAAATTTATCTTGTAAAGTATGTTGCATTTTAGAGAATTTTTCAGGATTTACTCTACCCATCTTTTCCCAAAATTCTTTTAATTTATAATCTGTTAAATTTTCTTTTTCCGTATTAAGTAATGAAAAACTTATAATAAATTTATTAAATTCTTCTTTATCAAAATTACTATTTTTATCAGGTATTATTATTAAATCATTATATAACATATCAGGATTATAACCTTGAAAACTTTTTAATATATTAGTAAGTTCTAATTCGGTATTCAATTTTCATCACCTATTATAATAATAACAAATTTTAAGTAAATTTCAAGAATTTTTATAATAAAGATAATTTTTTAATCAAAAATAGAACTAAATGGTTCAATGAATTCAATTTGGAACAATAGTTTTTTATCACTGCGAAAATGAGATATAAATTATCCATTATTTAATAATAGCATTTTTTTAAATTAATCTTCATTTTCAATAATTTTTTCTAATTCAATTCCTATTTTTGCAACTATACCAACTACTAAAGCATTTCCCATCATAAAATATCTTCTTTTATCTGACATTCCTGTATTAGTCCAATTATCTGGGAATCCATTTATTCTTTCGCATTCAAGTGGTGTTAATAATCTTAATTTTCCAGTTTTGTAATCTTCTATAACATGTGACATTCTGCTTAATCCACTTTCTGATGTTAACATGGTTCTAGCTGGAGCATCTAAATTATCTGGAAATGCCATGGCTCCTTCAGAATACATATACGAATCTCCATTAGGTTTAATTCTTGGAATTCTTTTACTACCTTTTAAATATTTAAATTTTTCTATTTTATCATCTGATAAGAAATATTTATCTTCAACTTTTTGGGTTTCTCTAATTTTCCTTAATGGAAAAACATCGTTGCAAGCAGATTCTATTTTAGCAGTATATATTTTTCCTTCACACATTACACCAGCATTATAAAATTGTGTTTGAAAATTATCACTCAAATCTGCTAAATCTTTATACATTGCTTTAGAAACATTTACTATATTATAAGCAATTTCTTTTTCCTTAACTGGAAATTGTTTTGAAAAGACTCCGACTTTAACTATAATATCTTTCATATTTATTTTTTTCATTTGTTCATAATATTTAGTAGATTTATGATAAGCAACTATATAAGTTCTTCTTCTTTTTTGTGGTTCACCATATTCAGCAGCATTTATTATTCGCCATTGAACTGCATAACCATTATCATATAAACTTCTCAAAATCATTCCAAAATCTCTTCCTCTTTGACTAGCTGGAGAAAGTAATAATCTATCAACATTTTCTAAAAATAAAAATGGAGGTTTCTTTGCTTCTATAGTATCAACTATTGCCCACCAAAGAATTCCTTTTTTGCCTTCAAGTCCCTTACTTCCTGATAAAGTTCTAGCAACGGAATAATCTTGACAAGGAAATCCACCAACCAATAAAGTATGATTAGGAATTTTTTTCTTGTCAACTTTAAATATATCAACATTAGAAACATCATCTTTTCCAAATCTTTTTGCATAACATTCGTAAGCTTCTTGAGATTTAGTTGCTGGTTCCCATTGATTAGCCCATACAAATTTCCAATTTCCATTTTCATTTACTATGTCATTAATTAAAGTTACTTTATTTAAACCACATCTAAAACCACCAACTCCAGCAAAAAGTTCAACTACTGTCTTTTCCATTTTTTACCTCCTGACATTGTATAAAACATATAAATATATTATAATATTTTTGAGTTTAAAGATTAACTTTTAACAATATTTATTATATAATATTAGTTAAAAAAGATCAACCTTACATAACTATTTTACCGCAAATTTAATGTAATGACAAGATCGAAAGGAGAAAAAATGAAAAAAAATTATACAGAAGAAGAAATAAGAATTATATCCCAATCAGCAATCGGTAAGACTTTTGGAGAATTACAAAAGATGGAGGTTAAAACTATTAAAAGCGAAGATTACGATGATAATGAAGAAGCGTTTAATAAAGCGTTTTTTGGGCATTTATTTGAAACAGATGTTTTTGGAATGAATATAAATTCATTTTCAAGACCTGATTTTGAAGAGGCTGGAATTGAACTTAAAGTAACACCTTATAAAAAAAATAAAGATAATACTTTATCTGCTAAAGAACGATTAGTATTAAATATTATTGATTATATGACTGAATATAAGAATACTTTTGCAACATCACATTTTTTGTCTAAAAATAGTAAACTCCAAATAATTTGGTATTTGTGGGAAAAAGATAAAAAGAAAGAAGATTTAATGATTACTAATGAACTTCTATATTCTTTTCCTAATGAAGACATGCCTATTATAAAAAAAGACTGGGAATATATTATTCAAAAAATTAAAGATGGAAAAGCACATGAAATATCTGAAGCTGATACAATGTATTTAGGTGCTTGCACCAAAGGTGCTAATAAGGAGTCTAAAAGAGAACAACCATTTTCTGATATTAAAGCAAAACAAAGGGCTTTTTGCTTTAAAACTTCTTATATGACAGGTCTTGTTAGAAAATATATAGGGAATTATGAAGATGTTGAAAAAATATTAAAAGGAACAGAAGAATCATTTACTGATTTTATTGAAAAAGTTATTAACAAATATAAAGGTAAAACTCAATCTGAATTAATGAAGGAATTAAATATAGACTCAAAAGCTAAAAATGTTTTGAACATGATTATAAGCAGAATGTTCAATGTTAAATCAAAACTTAAAGATACAGATGAGTTTACAAAGGCAAATATCATACCTAAAACTATTAGAGTAGAATCAAATGGAAGAATTATAGAATCAATGTCTTTTCCATATTTCAAATTTGATGAAATAATGAATACAGATTTTGAAGATTCTGATTTAAAAGAAGAATTGGAAACTACTAAATATATGTTCTTTATATTTAGAAAAGAAAATAAAGACTATATATTTAAAGGAATTAAGTTATGGAATATGCCAGAACTTATTATAGAATCAAAAGTTAAATCAATGTATGAAAAGACTCAAGAAGTTATTAGAACAGGTAGCATTGTAAATCGCATTGATGAAAGAGGTAGAAGAATTACTAATTTTCCTGGAATGAAAGACAATGGAGTATGTCATGTTAGACCCCATGGCAGGGATTCTAAAGATACAATTCCTCTTCCAGTTAAAGACAAAGTTACTGGAGCTACTGAATTTACCAAACAATGTTTTTGGTTGAATAACAATTATTTAAAAGAGATTATTTCAGAATTTTTGTAAAATGAGGTAACTATGAATAATAAAAAAAAAGGTTATTGGATTTATAGCATAATAGCTATAATACTCGGCTTTAGTCTATTTGGATGGTTAGGATACTTGATTTATGATTTGATTATCAAACTATCTGAAAAAGATTTTTCTAACAATACTGTTGTACAAGCTTTAATTACTTTAGTTGTAACCGTATTTATTGGAGGCTATTTTTCAAAATGGTTAGAACTTAAAAACACAAAAAAGATTGAACTATATAAAATTCGCACAGAAATATCTTTAAAAATAATAGATTTAGCTAGTGAATTTTATTATATTCAAGATAAAAATATTAAAAATTTGCTTATAGCAGAATCTTCTAAAGTAAAATTATACTTTGATGATGAAGTTTTAAAAAATTTAAATAAGTATTTAGAATCAAATAAAAAAGATAGAAATGATAAATATGAAATATTAATTAATTCATTGAGAAAAAATGTAAAATAAAAGATGATATATAGAAATAATGGTTCTTCATTTAACAAATGTATCAATGATTTGAACATTAACTTTAACTGCAAAATCACTTTTAAGTAATCACGATAACATCATTATTCCTTGCTCTGTTAAAACATAAAGTAAGTATCTTACACAACTATGATTATTTTCATTTGAAATCGCAAATTGCGATTTCAAGTTATAAAATTCACTTTCTGTTAATTGAAAGCAAAATGTATCAGGAAATCTTTTAATGTTTCTTTTAATAACTTCATTAATTCTTCTTGTTTCAACCTAATAAAGTTTTGCAACATCTGATGATAACATTACTTGAACTCCTCTTATTTGATATATCATATTTTCAATATTATTATTCTCTTTTTCTAAAACAGCAATATTTTCCATCTTATCTCACTTTCTTAGCACAATATATATCTTACTTTATATTTTTAGACCAGTTTTTTTTTCAAAACATAGAGACTTTTCTTTAGAAATTTGACTTTCTAAGTTTTTACAAGTGTTTTTTGTAATTTTTTAAAAAAGTTGTAAATTTATTAAAATTTATAAATTATTTCACGACTTAAAACACCAAAACTACCTATTTTTTTAAAATTTTTGACTTTCTAAGTTTTTACAAGTGTTTTATGTAATTTTTTTAAAAAAGTTATAAATTTATTAAAATTTATAAA
>CANQJD010000062.1 GCA_947624175.1 uncultured Bacilli bacterium | reverse complement strand
CAAGAACTACTGATAATCAGATTTTAGTTACGGGTGATATTTATATGAAATATACAGGAACTAATCAAATAAATGCAACTGATATGTTACCTATTGATATTAATAATTATTATGGTAAAGCAACATTGAATACAAATATGACAGAAGAAGAATTATACAGTTGTGAAAATTATTTTAATGAAACTCTTCAAGGAGTGTTATTTCTAGAAGAAGGAGAAACAGCCAAAGCCTTTTGTGAAGGAACAGGAACAATTACTGGACAATATACTTTTCAGCAAGCACTTGATTATAATCTTTTTGAAGGATTATCAGTTCCTTTTGTTAATTTAGAAGAACTAAAAAATCGAAATATAATAAAACAAGATACATCAAAAATAAAAGAAAATATACCATATTTTGAATTTACAGTAGAAGGAGTAAATAATTATAGTAAAGATATATGGTATGAAATAGTATTAAAAGATGGAGATCCACCTGCTGATGAACCAACAAGAACTGAAAGATTAAGAGATGACTTCCTCCGATTTAGATTAGTAGAAGTAGTAGGAGAAGAAGAACAAGAAATATTTACAAATAGAGGATATGAAGATATAAGTAATGAAAGAATATACGTAAATACAATAAGTGCAAATACAAAAGAAAAAGTAACTAAAACTTATAGAATATATATGTGGATATCAGATAGTGTAAAAGTAGGAGTAGGAGATAATATAGATTATGATATGGAAACCTGGAATAATGAAGTCTATGCAAGTGTAAAGATAAATGTAGCTGGAGACTTTGTAGAAAAAGATGTTGATAATGTAACTCCTGTATCATGTTTCATGACACAAGAATTTGATAATAATGGTAAAACAGAGATCATGATAACTGATTATGATACATCATGTGGAAGTGATGTAGTAATACCAAGAGAAATAAATGGCTATGAGGTAACAGTTATAGGAAAAGGAAATTTAAGTTTTGAGAATAATGATGAATATATACAGACAATGGCTTTTTCTCAATATGATGCTGGAAAGTCATTTTGTAATAAAGGTTTAACAAGTGTAATAATCCCAAATACAGTAAGGATAATAGGATATATGGCTTTTGCTTTGAATAATCTAACACAAGTAGAAATACCAGATAGTGTTGAATGGATAGGTGAAGGTGCTTTTCAAGATAATTCTTTACACGAAGTAATATTTTCTGATAAAATAAAATATATTGGGAGAGAAGCATTTGGGATATATATTAGATTTTTTGTTGGTAAATCAAGTGTAATAGGAAAAATACAAATTAAAAAATCATGCGAGGAGATAAAAAATATTCCAGCCTCTCCAACAGATTTAGAGGAGAAGTATTATCCATTTGTTTCTGTCATTGGACAAGATGGTCTAGATGTATATGGCTATGAAGATGGTGCATATAAACTATGTGAACATTTAGATAGAAATTCATAATAGAAAGAAGGTAATGAAATGAAAAAAGTAATTAAGTATATATTATTTTATCTTTCATTACTTTTTCTTTTGTTGTTATTTCAATTTATAACTATTAATATACCTAATAAATATATTAAGAATAACTTAATAAATTCACTTGATAGTTATGAAGATGGCTGGTATGTTCCATTAATAGATAATGATAATAAATTAGTTGGTAATGCTACTAAAGTAGATAATAGAACGGATTTAGTAACTTTAAATATCTTATGGAATAGTAATAGAAATCCTAATTTTAAATCATTAATCCTTATGAAATATTTAGAAATAGGAAGTCCTAAAGATAGTTTAAAAATAAGTATAGAAAAAGATATAGAACCAAATATAGAGTATTCAAGATATTATCATGGTGGTATAATTTATTTAAAATTATTATTAATATTATTTAATGTAAATAAGATTAGAATAATTAATTATATAATACTTGGATTATTAACAATATATTTATTATATTTAATGTATAAGAAAGATAAAATATTAGCATTTATAACTTTAATTAGTTTAATTAGTATCAATTATTTTGTAGTACCATATTGTTTTGAATATTATTTTATATTTCTAGTTAGTATAATCATGGCTATAATAAGTATTAAGATATACGATAAGAAATATTACTACTATAATTATCTATTCATATTATCAGGGTTAAGTGCTTGTTACTTTGATTTCTTAACTTGTGAAACAGTTAGTTTAATGTTACCATTATTTATTAAAGTATATTTAGATTATAAAAATAATAAATTTGATTATAAAAAAGAGATTAAATTTATAATTAAAAGTATTATAATATGGTTACTAAGTTATAGTATAACTTATTTAATAAAATGGATAATTAGTTTAAGTATCTTAGGAATCGAATATTTAGATAAATTAAAATATAATTTAGAGTTAAGAGTAACAGGATTTAGTAAACCTATAGAAAATATCTGGAATATAATAATAGTATTATTAGATATGATGTTATATTTAACGCCATTTAATTTAATAAAAAGTTATCTAGGAATAATAATTACTTTAATAATAATAACTTTGATATATATATTTTTATTGAATAAACAAGAAAAGAAATATATAAGTATCTTATTTATAATAAGTTTAATCGGAATAGGTAGAATGAGTCTATTATATGGACACTCATTTCAACATTATTTCTTTGATTATAGAGCTTATATAGGATTAGTAATGGTTTTATTATTAGTAATAGTAGAAGGAGTAAGGAATGGATATAACAATATTAATACCATGTTTAAACGAAGAAGAAACAATCGGAAAAGTAATTGATGAAGTAAGAGAATATTTTAAAGATAAGAAATATAAATATGAAATATTGGTAAGTGATAATGGAAGTATAGATAAATCAGTTAAGATATGTAAAAGTAAGAAAGTTAGAGTAATAGAAACTAAAGAAAAAGGCTATGGAAATGCTTTAAGGAATGGAATAAATAATGCTAAAGGAGAGTTTATCATCATGGGAGATGCTGATATGAGTTATGATTTTAGACATTTAGATTTATTTATTCAAAAGTTAGAAGATGGATATGATTTAGTAGTTGGAAATAGATTTATGGGTGGAATTGAAAAAGGGGCAATGAGTTTAAGTCATAGGATAGGAGTAAAAGGATTAAGTAGATTTGCTAATATATTATTTAAAACTAATATAAATGATTATCATTCTGGAATAAGAGGATTTAGGAAAGATAAAATAATTAAGATAAATTTAGAGAGTACGGGAATGGAATTTGCAAGTGAAATGATAATCAAAGCTAAACTAAATAATTTAAAAATGGTGGAAGTACCTACTAAATTATATAAAGATTTAAGAAATAGAAAATCACATTTAAGAACTATTAGAGATGGATTTAGGCATGTTTTCTTGATTTTAAAATTGAAATTTTCGTGAACTTTACATTAAAAATTTGTAATTTAACTTAAATAGTGTTATAATCAATTTAGAAAGGATGTTTGATTATGGAAAAGAAACAAACTAAAGATAAAGAAAAAGTTAAAGAAACTAAGAAAGTAACACCTAAGAAGGAAGAAAAAGTAGAAGTAAAGAAAACTTCTAAAAATAAAGAAGGAATATCTAAAGAGACAAAAGAAAAGATTTTTAAAGGAGTAGGGATAGCAGTTATTGTTTTAGCTATTTTAGGTATGGCTTTTTGGGTATCTAGTAGTTATGGAGAAGATATTAAAGCTTATCAATTTGAAAGTATAGATATTGATACCTATTTAGATTATCTAGATGATGATGAAAAGAGAATTATTTATCTTGCAAGACCAGGATGTCCTTGGTGTGAACAAGAAGAACCAATTATTAAAAGTGTTGGTAGTAAAAATAAACTTACAATCTATTATTTAGATGCTACTCCATTTTATTCTAAAATAGAAGAAGATCCATTTACTGAAGATGGTAAAAGATTGATTGCTTCAGATGAAGAGTGGTTTGATGGTGGTATTGGAACGCCTAATACATTAATTGTTCAAAATGGTAAGATTATAGATGGTGTTAATGGTTATGTTGAAAGAAGTAGACTTGAAGATTTATTTGAACGAAATGGATTCATGTAATGAAAAATAAAGTATATAGTTTAGCTTTAAGATTTAGAAGAAAATACTTTGGAACAATTGCTTTTAGACTTCATGCTCATAGTACAGTTTTAGCAAATCATATTAATCCTGATGAAAAATTACTTTATGTTTTCTGTGGTCAAAAGGGATATTCAAATCGTGAGATATTTTCAAGTTGTGTTGTCGTTCTTACTAATGAAAGAATCATGATTGCAACCAAAAGAGTTCTATGGGGTTATTTCTTAACAACAGTAACACCAGATTTATTTAATGATTTAAAAGTTCAATCCGGAATGTTATTTGGAAGAGTAATAATTGATACAGCCAAAGAAAAAATAATAATTTCTAATTTAAGTAATAGTTCTTTAAGAGAAGTTGAAACAGCTATTTCAACTTATATGAATAAAGAAAAAGGTAAATTTAAAGTAAAAGATTAAGAATATGAAAAATATTCTTTTTCTATGTACAAAAAAATAAAGATATGTTAAAATAACATGCAATGAGAGGGATTAGGTATGGAAAATGATTTTGTTATTAATAAAATATTAAATAATGAAATAGTTAAAAAAATATTTAAAGTTAGTTATTATAAGGATGTTTATCAATTCTTTGAAGATTATTTAGAATTTTATAATCAAGATTTTAAAGTTCGAAGAAGTATTCAAAATAAATTATTTATAGAATATTTAAAACAATTACCAAAGGTTAATGATAGAAATAATTTATATGAAAGAATGTTAGTAACTTTTTTAAATAAGGACTATACAGAAGATATAATTGAATATTTATTAAATCAAGAATTTAATATGAATTATGTATTTTTAGATAGCAATAATAAACGAGTACCATTACAATATTTATTAGCAATTAGAGTTAAAGATAAAAAGAATATGCAGTTATTATTAAATAAGATTAATACTAAAAATATATTCTTTAGGAATGGATATTATAAAGATTATAATGATTTATGTAGAATGAATATAATAGCTGGTAATTTAGAAGAGGCTTTTAAAGTATTTAATTTAGAAAGATATAAACTTTTAAATGTTGATACCATAAATCAAGATGAAATTAAGAATACTTTAATTAATGATAAACAAATAACAATTGATGGTTATAATATTTTAGATATTGATTTATTAACAGAAATTATTTTAACAATCAAAAATTCGGATTTAGATATTTTAGATAAAAGAAAAATGTTAATTAATATCTTAAAAAGTCATAAGATTAAATTATTTAATATAGATAATTTAAAGATAATTGAAGAAATATTAGAAAGTGAAAGTTATGCTAAATTTCTTGAATATTTAAGAGTCTTGGAAACAAATCAAGATATAGTTTTATTTAATATTTCAAAAACTTCTAATGATACAATGTATTATACAAATTTAGATAATATTTTATCTCCTAAAATAAATGTCAAAAAAATGTAAAAAATAAGTTATAATATTTGGAATGTGTTACAATTATTTAGAATAGTTGGAGGAATAGAAGTGGAAGATTTAGAAAAAATATTTAAAAATGATGATTATTTAATGGTTTATAATAGTTTAGAAAGTTATGTTAAAATTGATAACTTTATAGAAAGAAGAAAAAAACAAAATGAATTGTTTGTTAAATATTTAAAGTTAAAACATCCTATTAATGAAAATCATTTATATGAAAGAATAGCTGTTCGAATGAGTACTTTTAGATTAACTGATGAAGTACTTACTTATTTAATATCTTCCAATTTAGATTTAGAATATAAAGGATTAGATATGTTTGATGTTCCCTTTGTTCTAAAGTATTTATTAGCAACTAATATTAAAAATAAAGAAGTAATGAAATTATATCTTTCAAAGGTAAAACATCTTGATAACATTTATTTTGGTAATTCTCATTATCGAGCTTATACAGATTTATGTAGAATGAATATAATAGCTAGTGATTTTGATAAAGCAATAGAAGTTTTTGATAATCCTAATTATCATTTAATTAATATAGATTATACAAATGAAGATAAAATAATTGAACTTTTAAATAATTCTTTGAATTGTTATGTTGATGTTCTTGGTTTTTCAGGTTTTATAGAACATGATATGGTATATCAAATTATAATCACGATTAAAGAATTAAAATTAAGTTTAGATGAAAAAAATGATATTTTAAAAAGAATTATTTATAATAATAAAATTAAATTATTTAATAAGTCATGTTTAGAATTTATAGAAGAAATATTAGATACTAATGATTATCAAGAATTTTTAAATTATTTAAATGAAAAGATAGATTTAAAAGAAATTACTTTATTTGAAGTCTTAAATCGAAATACGATTCGATTAGCAAATTTAGATAAAGATAAAGTATTAAGGAAAATATAAAAGTTTTTCTTACTTATATTTATATTTGTAAATAAAACGTAAATTTCCTAAAAATAATTAAAAAATTATTGCTAATAGCCCACCTTTCATGATACTATTGTTATGTAATAGAAAGGAGTCTTTTTCTATGAATAATAGTTTCAATGTATCAAATGTAACTTGTCAACATAGAGTAAACAACGGGGGGGGTTACTAAATAAGATACAAAGTATAAAAATAACAATATATGACAAATTTAAACATAAAGTGTTTAGTATAATAAATGCTAGATTTCTTTATGTTTTTCTTTTGTAAAGAAAAATGCTTGTAAATTATAAGTAAATAAAGTATAACTGGATTAGAATAGTGGGAGGATATATGATAAAAAGTAGTAATCATAAAAAGGGTGTCTTGGTTGGAGTAATAGCAGCATTTGTATTAGTAGTAACATTAGGGGTTACATTTGCAATTTATAATTATTCTAAGGTAGGAGAAAACCAAATATTAGTAACTGGAGATATTTATATGAAATATACAGGAACTAATCAAATAAGTGCAACTGATATGTTACCTATTGATATTAATGATTATTATGGAGAATATATAGTAAATTCAAATATGACAAAAGAAGAACTATCCAGTTGTGAGAGTTTCTTTAACGGAGAAAATTGGGATGGATTTTTTCAAAATGATGAGACATCAAAAGCATTCTGTGAAGGAACTGGAAAAGGTCAGGATATGACTTTTCAAGAATTACTTAATAGTGCTCTAGATGCAGAGGCAATAGAGCAAGATTTTTCTGAATTAATAGAAAATAATGTAATAAAGAAAGAATTTTTAAAAACAAAATTTATAGGTTATGAATATATAGTTAATTCTAATATGTCTAAAGAGCAATTACAAGTTTGTAAAGATTTTTTTGGAAATCAAGGACTTGATGAAGTTCTACAAGAAGGCTCAACTATTGAATCTTTTTGCAATGGTTTAGGAAAGATTACATTTGATGGTCTTGATATGTCATTTCAAAAGTTTGTTAATATTGAATTAGCTTCAAATGCTGAACGTTTTTATGAAAATTTTTCTGAACTTATACATAATAATGTAATAATAAAGAGAGTTAAAACATCTGAAACAACTTATAAATTAAAATCAAATATGACAGAAGAAGATTTGACTTTTTGTGAAAATGCTATTAATAGGGTACAAATTCCTTTTGGTGAAGGAGAAACAGCTAGAGCATTTTGTGAAGGAACAGGAACGATTCAGGGTATTACTTTGCAAAAAATGATAGATGAAATTATCAAAACTGAACCAATTCTAATTGAAATAGATATGTTAGGTTTAGTAGAAAAAAATATAATAATAAAAGAATCAAGGAAGTTAATGGAGATACCCTATTTTGAATTTAAAATAGAAGGAGTAAATAAATATAGTAAAGATATATGGTATGAAATAGTATTGCGACATGGTGATGAACCTGAAGGAAGAAGTGAAAGATTAAGAGATGACTTACTTCGATTTAGATTAGTAGAAGTAGTAGGAGAAGAAGAACAATGTAAATGTCAATATAAAAATGTAGTTTTTTAATTAAATAATCATGTAGGAAAACCTACATTTTTATTTAATTCTTT
>CANQJD010000061.1 GCA_947624175.1 uncultured Bacilli bacterium | reverse complement strand
TATCATAAGGGCTAAAAAAAAGACAAGTTAATTTTACTCATCTTTTGTTACTTTTAAACAAACTATCGGAAGAACCTTAGAAAATAGTCCTTTTTTGTTTTCCTGAAAAGTGTATAGCAAATTAACTGAAAAATGTATAGCAAATCTCTTGAAAAGTGTATATTAAAATAGTATAATATATATAGAAAGAGGGGATAGTCATGAGTTTAAAAAAAGAAGATTATCAAAAAAGATTAATAGATGATAAGATTACTAAATATTTGCAAATATTTGGTGCAGTTAGTATTGAAGGAGCAAAATGGTGTGGAAAAACTTGGACGGCTTTAAATCATGCTAATAGTGTTATTTATATGACAGAAAGAAATCCTAGAGATTTGGCTAAAATAGATCCAAAATATATATTTACTAAAGAACGTCCGGAATTAATTGATGAATGGCAATTAGTTCCTAGTATTTGGGATGCAGTACGACATGAATGCGATAGTGACCATAATAAAGGAAAATTTATTTTAACAGGTTCAACAACTTTAAATAATGAAAATGCTGAAGGTGAAGAAGTGTTTCATACTGGAACAGGTAGAATTGCGATGATGAAAATGTACCCAATGAGTTTATATGAGTCAGGAGATTCAACGGGTGATGTTTCAATAACTGATATGATAAATGGTAAAGTTGAATGTAAACATATTAAAAAAGCCTCATTACCCGAACTTGCTAGACTAATTGTTCGTGGTGGTTGGCCTGAAAATGTTCGATTAAAAAAAGATATAGATATTATTCCTAAAAGTTATATAGATTCAATCGTTAATAAAGATATTAATGAAAGAAAAGATAAAAAAAGAGATGCTAATAAAATGCGAATGCTTCTTAGGTCATTAGCACGAAATGAATCTTCAACGGCTGGAAATGATACTTTAGTTAAAGATATCGAACAGTATGAAACAGAAGAAAATTTGATAGAAAGTAGAGTAACTATTGCCGATTATTTAAGTGTTCTAGATGACCTTCATTTGATTAGCAATCAAGAAGCATTTAGTATTAATTATCGTTCTTCAAAAAGGGTAGGAAAAACTCCGAAAAGACATTTAGTTGACCCATCACTTTCTTGTGCTGCTTTGGGTTTGACTGAAGAAAAATTGATGGATGATTTACATACATTTGGTTTAATGTTTGAGTCATTAGTTGCTCGTGATTTAAGAATTTATTCTGAATATTTAGATGGACATTTATATCATTTTAGAGATAATACATCTGGGGAAGAAGTTGATGCCATTATAGAATTTAGAGATGGTAGTTATGGTGCAATTGAAATAAAATTAAGTGATTTAGGAATAGAAGAGGCTAAAAAAAGTTTAATGCATTTTTATGATAAAGTTGAAAAAAAACCTAAATTCATGTGTATAATTGTTGGACATTATGAAGCAATTGTAGAAGATAAAGAAACGGGAATTTATATTGTTCCAATTACAGCTTTAAAACCATAATATAAAGGATTAGAAATAGTCCTTTTTTGTTTTTCTGAAAAGTGTATATCAAATTGGCTGAAAAGTGTATAGTAAATTTTTAAAAAGTGCACATCAAAATCGTTAAAAAGTGCACATCAAATTAATTATTTAGGCTAAAAACTAATTGCAAAAAACTCTTATTTATGGTATATTATTAAAGCGGAAGTTGGTGGTTAGATGCAAATACCAAATTATGAAAAAGCAAGAAGTAGAAGTCATGAAGAAGTTTTAACTCGTGATTTTAAACTTGATAATAGTTATAAAAAAATAGGTTTAAATAAAAAGTTCTATTTAAAAACTTATGGTTGTCAAATGAATGAACATGATAGTGAGAATATAAAAGGAATGCTTAATGCGATGAGTTTTCAAGAAACTACCGAAATAGAAGATGCAGATTTTATCTTACTAAATACTTGTTCAATAAGAGAAAATGCTCATAATAAGGCTTTTGGAATGCTTGGAAGAATTAAACATTTAAAAGTTAATAAACCAAATATCATTGTAGCCCTTTGTGGTTGTATGGCTCAAGAAGTTGGAGTAGTCGATGAAATATTAAAAAAATATAAGTTTGTAAACTTTGTCTTTGGAACGCATAATCTTGATGATTTACCTAGATTACTTGCTAATAGTTTTAAAGATTCTAAATTAAATATCGAAGTTTATAGTAAAGAAGGCGATATTGTTGAGAATATTCCTTTTGCAAGAGAAAGCAAATATAAAGCCTATGTTAATATTATCTATGGCTGTGATAAATTTTGTACTTATTGTATAGTTCCTTATACAAGAGGAAAACAAAGAAGCAGGAAAAAAGAAGATATTATTAAAGAAGTTAAAGAGTTAGTTAAAGAAGGTTATCAAGAAGTTATGCTTTTAGGTCAAAACGTGAATGCCTATGGTAAAGATTTATATGAAGACTATGAACTTGCTGATTTACTTATTGATATTGCTAAAACTAATATACCAAGAATTAGATTTATAACTAGTCATCCTTGGGATTTTTCAGATAAATTAGTTGAAGTTATTAAAAACTATGATAATATATTAAATTTTGTACATTTACCTGTTCAATCAGGAAGTAATAAGATTTTAAAACTAATGGGAAGAAGATACACAAGAGAATCATACAAAGAATTATATGATAAATTAAGAAGTATTCCTAATATAAGTATTACAACGGATATAATCGTGGGCTTTCCAGGCGAAACCGAAGAAGATTTTCTTGACACTTTAGATTTAGTAAACTATTGTAAATTTGATAGTGCCTTTACATTCATCTATTCGCCACGTGAAAATACACCAGCAAGTAAGCTAGAAGATAAAGTTACATTAGAAGAAAAAGAACAAAGATTGTACAGATTAAATGAAGTAATTAATAAATATTCTAAAGAATCTAATGTCAAGATGTTAAGTAAAGTTTACAATGTATTAGTTGAAGGATATAGTAATAAAGAAGGTATGTTATTTGGTTATACTGAGACTAATAAATTAGTAAACTTTAAAGGTAATGAAGATAGTATTGGAAAAATAGTCAAAGTTAAAATAGATGATGCTAAAAGTTTTAGTTTAGATGGTGAGATAGTTGAATAAGAAAGAAATATTAGATAAAGTTGATGAGATTGTTAAATTTATTAAAGATACTAGAGAATATCAAAATTACATGAGTGCTAAAAAGTTATTAGAAGAAGATAAGGAATTAAATAAATTAATTAATGAAATTAAAGAATATCAAAAAAGTATTGTTCGAGGTCTAAATAAAAAAGAACTAGAAACTAAAATTCAAGAAAATTTAGACAAATTAAATAGTTCACCTTTATATCTTGAATATAGTAATAATTTAGCAGAAGTTAATAATTTAATTGTAATATTTGAGAATAAAATAAATAAATATTTTGAAGATGTATTTAATTAGGTGGGTTTATGAGTGAAAATTTAGATAAAATATTAAAACTTGAAAATAAGCTTGCAAGTTTTATGGAAGATGGAATTGATACAACTGATACCAAGTGTGAAAAAGTAGTTTTACAAATTGAGAGATTACTTGATAAGATTAGTAATCATGAACTTCTTTATTTACTTGATGAAAGTGATTGTATTAGTCAAGTAATTGATATAACAGCTTATTTTAAAAAGTATAAGTTAAATAAAAAAAAAATAAAAGAAAATAATACTTTTATGGAAGAATTTAAAAAGTTAACATCATTCGTTGAAGAGGCAAGAGAAAAAGCTATCTGTGAAGAAGAATATCTATATATATGCTATAAATGTGATGTTGACAGTGCAGCTGCTTTTTTACTTAGCAATATGCCAAATGAAGATATTATGAAGCTTGCTAATCAATCTGATGATTGGAATTATAAATTATTTTTATTTGAAAACTTAAAAGATAAGAAATAAGTTTTCGATTTGTCCTCATAGTATAACGGATAGTACGGACCCCTCCTAAGGGTTAAATGTAGGTTCGATTCCTACTGGGGATGCCATTTATTTTAAAGGAAATATGTGATTTTAGGATAGAAAATTTGAAAAAAAGTTCGCAAAAAGTTCGCAAATTTCTATCCTAAATAAAAATAGAACTATAATTAAGTTCTTTTTTTGATAGTTTTAAAGTAATTAATGTTACTTTATAACTTAGTTGATAATCATTTACAAGTTATAAAAAATATGTCATAATAATATTATAAAAAATAAGAGGTGAAGGTTTTATGAGTATTTTAAATCTTGATTTTTCTAAATATAAAAAAGATATAGTTGAAGCTTATATTGAAATTTTTGGTGAAGAATATAGAAATTTTATTGAACAAAGAGCTGATAAAATTATGACTTTTGTTTATTTAAAAGATGAAGATGTAAGTGATTATTATTTTAAACAACTAGATTGTAAAAGAAAAGAATTAGGAATAAAATTTTTAAATCAAATTGGTTTTAATATTAATAGTCAAAATATAGATTATACTATAGATTTGCCAAAAGAAGCAAATGATATATTAGGAAAATTCTTTGGACCTTTTATTTACTGGTTTAATTCTTATCAAGAAGCTTATTTAATGGATTTTGATGATAATGATATACCTTTAGACTTTATCAATATTTTTAAAAGTCCAAATACTCCTGAAGTAACTTTTGAACAATATAAAACCTTTAAGATGAGTGAAGAATATTCAAAAATCGTTGATAAAATAAAATATTGTAAAAAAATTTATCAAGAACTATTAAATGAAATGAAAGATTATGTTGCTAAAGAACAGATGGATTATTTAGATTTCTTTGAAACAGAAAGATTAAGAACAAAAGAAATTAATGATGAATTTGTTTTATATGCTTATAAAAAGTTTGAAAAATATATACCAAATGAGGTTCTTAATAGATTAAATACTTTATATAATAATGAACAAGAAAAAGCTAATGCAATTATTGGAATATTAAGAGTTAAAAATGAAATAGAATATTTTTCTTTAATGGATGAAAAAGAATTAGAACAAATAGATTTTGATAATGAGATAAGTAGAGCAAGAAATATTTATGTTGAAAGATTAAATTATTTTAAGAATTTAGGTATTGATATAGAAAAATTACCTGATGATTTAAAAGAACTTCATAAAATGTATCAGACATTAATAGAAAGAGATGATGTAAAGAAATTAATTCCATCTTTTGATGTTGTAAAAAAATATACAGAATATAAGGAACGCTCAGCTGATTTTGTTGCTAGAAAAATAGTTTTCACGAGTAAATCAGTAGAATTAGCTAAAGAAAAATATGGAGAAGATTTTAATGGCTTAAATTTAGCTGCACTTTTTAATTTTACGAGAGCTAAAACTGTAACTTCTGAATATAAAAATAATCTTAATGGAAAAAATCAAATTTTAATTACTATTTCTCCTAGTGAGAAATCATCAGGAGTTCTAGATTATGTTTATTTACATGAATTCTGTCATGCTCTTGAAGAAGATCTAGAAAATAATCAAGGTTGTGGTTTTGAAGATTGGAGTGATAAGTATAAAAATGCTTGCAATCCTTATCTTCCTAATAAAAGATTATTTGAAATAATTAATGAAACAGTTACTGATATATATGCAATAGAGGCTAAAAAAATATTACATCAAAAGGGTATTTATATGGCTGGCGAAAACTATTTAACATCTAATTTAAATAGTCTTAATACTAATGTTATTTTAAAAAGAATGTTAATGCCTTTAATTAATAATTATTATTCTGAAGTAAAACAATTCCGTTTATATCATAATAAAAAGCCTTTATTTGATGCAATTGGGGAAGAAAACTTTTTAGAAATAAATGATATTATTAATATAACCGATGCTATAATAATGGGATTTTCTAATAATTATGAAGAGATAATGCAAAATGAAAGTGTTAAGGAACAAATTCAAAGATTAAAAGCAGTATATGAAAGAATTGCTAATCGAAATAAAGAAGGAGAAAAGAGTATTTAATTATAAATAATATAAAAACTAGTATGAATTAAATCATATTAGTTCTTTTTTAATAAATCTAAGTTTTTACCAGTAATACTAGCTCTATAGGAATTAAAGTTTGGTTTTTCTTTTCTTAAAGCAACTATTTTATCAGCTTTTGCAACAATTCTTCCTTCATTATAACGACTTTTACTAAATGATACTTTAAGGATTGTTTTTCTAGAACTAGAACTTATAATAATATTTTTTAGATTAGTTGGTAAACTATTAATTTTTTCAGGATTATTAAGTTCCGCATCATGAAAGCCTTTTTTTAAAGACCTAACAGGAAAAGGATACATATGATGAATTATGCCATCAATTAAAATGATTGCTTCTTCTTCATTTTGAAAATATTCTGGAAACCAAGTTATGGCATTAATGGCAGCTTCAATAGGATGGGTAAAACCATGACGATTTTGAGTTCTGCTTTTTATTATTCCAGAGTTTTGCCAAGGAAGTTCATATAAATCATGAAACATAGCAATTAAAATGATAAGTTTAAGGTTTAAAGGACCATATTTTGAACTTAAGGCAAGTTTATAAGCAACAATTGCATCACTTAAAATATGATTACCTAAACTAATAGTTGAATGATGAGGATAGATTTTATTATCTAGTCTCTTTTGAAATTCCGGATGTGAATAAATATTATTAATTATTGTTAAGAAAAAAATTTTTTCATCACTACTTAAATTATTTTCATCTAATAGTTTATCAAAATCAAATTCTTTTATCATAATATACACCTAGTATATATTTTATTGTAAAATTCTCGGAAAATCAATGAAAAATAAGCAAAAATAGTTGATTTTACAGTAAAAAAGTTGATAATATAATTATAGAATAAAAAATTTGACATTTCTTATAACATTTATTATTAAGAATAGTTGAAGTTTAAAAACAGAAAGGAATTATTATGAATGAATTAAATCCCGATAGAATAAATTTAATTATTGATGCTATAATCACGGAATTTTTTAAAATTTATTTAACTAAAAGATATTTTGGAGAATTTGAAAATCCATATAAAGAAGCAATAAGACTTTTTACATCTGGTTATTGTTCTATATTTGCTATGATATTAAAAAGAGTTTTTGAAGATAGTACATATTATACCTATGAAACATCTGATACTGAACATATATTAGTTAAAATAGGTAATGATTTCTATGATGCAAGAGGGATTGTTCCACCTTATGAACTTGAAGGTGGAAGACTAGATAAGTTGAATGATGTCTTTGAAGTTCCTTTTTTAATACCAGAAGATTATTTAGATGGTAGTCATGAAAAGTTCTATGAAGATATGATTGAGGTTTGCAGTCAAGCAGGAATTAATTATGCCAAGATGCGTGGTTTTATTTCTAATAATACCAAGTAACCAATTTATTTCGACATTTCATGTAACAATTATTATTAAGAATTATTGTTTAATAAAGCTTTTGTTTTTTATCTAAAAATGAAAAATATCTTGCTTTTTTTTGTAATTTCTATATAATAATAATTGTCCTATGTCTGCATAGTACAATGGATAGTATAGTTCCCTCCGAAGGAACAGATGTAGGTTCGATTCCTACTGTGGACACCATTTGTTAAATAAAACATCAGTTGTCTGATGTTATTTTTTTAATATTTTATTATTCATATTTTCAAAATAAGTTTTATAGTCCCAAATTATTTCATAATAAGCAGTATGTTCGTGGTCGCATCTATCTTCAACATTTCCAAGATAAATACAATATTCACTTGCAAAACTATCAAATTTGTCAAGGGTAATTAACATTCTAATTAAATCATAACCATCTTCAGCATCTTGCCAATAAGGACTTTTGAATTTGACCTTAATAATTCCTGTATTAGAATTTTCTTTTAATTCATCTTTAAATTTTTTTAATAAAACTTTTAATAATTTATTTTGAAGTCTCTTATCCAAACTAGTTGTTTTACTATTTGTAATATCATTATAATAATCTTGACTAAGATTAAACATTTCATCATTAAATTTCATCTAAAACCTCCATTCATTATTATAAAGTAAATTACTTAAAAGTCAAACATTTTCTTGTTTTACAGCAAAAAAGAGTAAAATTACCAAAAATTTCTTCGCAAAGATTATATGATATAATCAAGTAGAATAGAAGGAGTTA
>CANQJD010000060.1 GCA_947624175.1 uncultured Bacilli bacterium | reverse complement strand
ATTATTGTATCACAATTTGCCTTGTATTTTTTATAAATTCAAGGCTTTTTTTAGTTTTTTATAAAAAAAGAATGTTGAAAAATTATTTTTTCAATTTTTCAACATCCCCTTAATTTTGAATAGTAATTTTGCTTGATATGCTATTCGAGTAACCATTATAGTTTATGGTATAAGTTACAGTATATTGTTCAATAGCATCACTCTTAGGTACACTTACAACATCACCACTTGAATCAGTTATAACAACTGTAATATAAGGTAATAAGTTTGTAGTTACTTGAACACCATTTTCTTTTAAGATAACTAAACTTCCATCATAAAGTGATTTATCAATTCCTTCACCAACTTTTATTAAACTTGTATTAGTTTTAAGCGATAGAGAATATGATTTTTCACTACCTAAAGTTCTGCTTACTGGGTTTGACATACTGTTACTTGTATCTTTATAACCCGCTCGAATTGTATATTTACCTAAATAATTATCAAGATTATCTATGGTATAAGAAGTTTTAGTCGTGAAAGTTACTAATTTATCATCAAAATAGATATAATATCCTAAAATTCCACCAGCAATATATCCTGGGTCTGATACCCGATTCCAAGTAAGAGTAACTTTATTATTTTGGTAGTTAACACTGAAGTTTGTTGGAGCATCAAGTTTCGAATAAGAATTTGATACTTCGGTTGGTTCCGTTCCTTTTTTAAATAATTCATAGACTATTCTATCACTTGGTGTGTTAGCACTTGGAAGTAGTGGTGGATTAGTTCCAGCCTCAACTCCAACTTTAACAACACTACTTGGCATTTCAAAGTCGGTTCCATCATGGTCAAAGGCAGCATTTGCTAAAGCATTAAAGATAATTTCTCTTTCCGTTGTAGCAGGTACCCAGTGAAGAACTCTATCTAGATGTTCAGGATCCAACTTATCATATCCATACCATAAAGAGATAACCGTTTTATTAGTATAACCCATAACCCAACAATCTCTAATAGCATCACTTGGAAGTCCGGGATATCTTTTCCATAGATTAGAATCATAGTTAGTGGTACCAGTTTTAGCAGCAAAGTTATCTGTAATTTTATATCTTGCTCCACGCATTCTATTAGTTACAACATCTTTTAAAACATCCGTAATCATATAAGCAGTTGAATCACTTATAACGCGTTTGGTTTCAACATCAGCCTTAATTTCTTCACCAGTTGTTCTTAAAACAATTTTAGAAACCAAATATGGTTCAGTGTAGTAACCACCATTTGAGAACATTTGGTAAGCACCGGCCATTTCCATAGCGGTTGCTCCATCAAAGGCTCCGATTGCATGGGCTTCATGAATTGTACCATTTTCAATTTCAGGTGTGATACCAACACTTGTTACTAATTCAATTATTTTCTTTTTCTCTACTTGTTGGAATGCTTTTAGGGCTGGAATATTTCGTGATTTAGAAAGGGCCGTTCTTAAAGTTATAACTCCTAGATAAGTATTATCAGAATTTGTTATAGCCGGTCCATTTGTATAACTATAAGGACTATCATCAAATAAAGTATAAGTAGACCAATTATTAAATTCCATACCTGGTGCATAGTCAAATAATGGTTTAGCGGTTGAACCAACTTGTCTTCTTGTAGAAGTTGCATAGTTGTGAACCTTTTGCGCATTAGTACTACGATTACCAATCATCGCTTCAACTTTACCGGTTGCAGATTCAATAACAACAACTCCGGCTTGAACATAATCATTTATCCATTTATAACTTTTACCATTTGCAACATCATTAATGGCATCTTGTTTTTTCCGATTCATATTCGTATAAACAAGCATCGAAGTTTTTTGAGGGTCAAGTCCATATTTATCAACAATTTCTTGACTTAAAGTATCAATGTAACTTTGATAAGCACTTTGACCACTATTAGTATAAGTAAGCAAAGAAGTAACTGGGATACTACCAGCTAAATCGGCTTCTTCTCTTGTAATATAACCATGTCTTACCATTAAGTTTAAAACGGTTTTTCTTCTTGCAGTTGCATTATTTGGATTTTGATAAGGGTTATAAGTAGATGGAGATTGATACATACCAGCAAGTAGGGCAGCTTCTGAAATATTCAAATCTTTTGCTGATTTGTTAAAGTAATACTTACTTGCTTCTTCAACTCCCCAAGCCCCACCTAATAAGTGATTATTAGCATAAAATTCAATTATTTGTTCTTTGGTATAATCTCTTTCAACTTTAAAGACAGCAAGATAAATATCACTGAACTTTCTAATAATTCCTTCAATACCAGTACTCGTTGTTGAAGTTAAATTATTTTTAACAACCTGCATCGTGATAGTTGAACCACCACCAGCATCATCATGACCAAGTACTTGACCAACAGCTGCTTTAAAGAATCTTGCAAAATCAACCCCATTATGTTGGAAGAATCTTGAATCTTCAGTTGCTATTAAGGAATCTATAAATATTTCAGGTAACTTGTCATAAGTAATATTTTCTCTTAATTCACTTCCAAGTTTAGCAAATTCTTTGCCATCACTATCATAAAGAATAGTTGATTGTTTTTCCTTTAAAAGTTCCGGTTTATATTTAGGGTTTGCTTCTTTAACAATATAAATTGCAAAGATACTGGCTCCAATTACACCGGCAATACAGATAAGTAAAAAGATAATTAAGAAAATTCTAACAATAATTTTACTTTTCTTATTTTTCTTACTAACTCTCATTAAAGCCGTAAAACCAAAGATAAATAGTAGACCAACTGCTGTAAGAAGAGCCATAAACCAATCAAAAACAAAATATAAAATGGCTGTAATAACAACCGTTGCACCTAAAGCTGCAATTAAATTAGTTCTATGGTCTATTTTTCCTTCCGCTTTTTGAACTCTTGATTTAGTAGTCGTTGTCGTTTTCTTAGCACTACTTTTCCCACGACTTTTTACATTTTTAGAATTTTTACTATCACTCATGATAACCTCCATATCTTATCAACAATTTCTAAGTAATCAACTCTTTTAATAAACTTTTCTTTAATTAAATATCCATGTTCTTCAAAATAACTAAAAGGAATTGTACTTCGTTTATTATTATCTATAAAATTAAGAAAATCCGAAGCTCTTAATAAATAAGTCATATCGAAACTTGTAAACCTAATAATTAAAAAACAAATTCCTTTTTCTTTTTCAATATTTCTAATATGTTTAATTTGATGAGCATGTATATTAGCAAGTGGAAAATAACTTTTATTCTTGGTTTCTTTGGCTTCAAAATCAATATAACATCCTTTATAAATCCCATTATAATCCGTAGTTGAAGGCTCACTATAATAGGCTTCTTTGATAACTCTGTAACCTTCTTTATTATATTCAGCTTTAACTACTTTAATAGGAGTAGGCTTCTTATAAATATAGGCTATATCATTATCTATATAATATTGATTAGTAAGATTCAAGTCTCCTTCTAAAGTCATTCCACGATTTTTATAGGTAATATTTTTATTATCAAACCCCTTTTTGATGCCTTTTGGATAATTCATTTTATCACCTACATTAAAGTATACTATATTTTTAAATTTTTTTCTACTAAATTGCTTAATTTTTCAAAAAAATTGACTTAAATTTCGTTTAATGTTAAAATATCAACTTTGTAAGGGGGGAAACTATAATGAATAATAAAACAATTTATCAGTTATTAAGTGAATATACTAAAGAAGAAATAGATAAAGTTATAGAAACTCTTGATAGCAAAGATAAAAATTTACTTTATTTAAGATATGGTCATGATTTATCTAACCCTGATTCTAGTAATTGGAAAAAAGATTATAATCATGAATTTTATAAAAAATTATTACCTAAATTAAGAAGAAGGCTTGAAAAAATTCACGAAGGTAAAAAAGTACCTTTAAAAATTAATGGTCTTTTAACAATTTATCAATTATTAAGTAATTACTCTAAAGAAGAAATAGATTTTGTAATAAGTAAATTAAATAATCATGATAAATATTTACTTTATTTAAGATATGGTTGCGATTTAGAAAATCCTGACTCTAGTAATTGGAAACAAGATTATAATTATCAATTTTATGGTACTTTATTACATAAGATGAGAAGATTTTTGAAAGTTATTCGTGAAGGTAAAACGCTTGCTCAAGGTGGAAAAGTTATTAAAACAATTTATCAAGAATTTAAAGATTATACAAAAGAAGAAGTTGATTATATTATAAGTTTATTACCAGATGATGATAAACACATTTTATATTTAAAATATGGTCAAGATTTAGAAAATCCAGATATAAGTAATTGGGAGTTTAAATACGGAAAAAAAGTTTTCGTTATAATAAAAAAAATAAGATTAAGACTTGAAAAAAATAGAGAAGGTAAAAAAGTACCTTTTAAAATTAATGGTCTTTTAACAATTTATCAAATATTGAGTGAATATACCAAAGAAGAAATCGATAAAGTTATAGAAACTCTTGATAGTAAAGATAAAAATTTACTTTATTTAAGATATGGTAATGATTTATCTAACCCTAATTCTAGTAATTGGAGTATGGATTATCATATAGAATTTTATAAAAAATTATTACCTAAATTAAGAAGAAGACTTGAAAAAAATCGCGAAGGAAAAAAAGTACCTTTTAAAATCAATGGTCTTTCAACAATTTATCAAATATTAAATAAATACAGCAAAGAAGAAATCGATTTAGTAATTGAAAATTTATCTAGCGAAGATAAACATTTACTTTGGTTAAGATATGGTGATGATTTAAGTAATCCGATTAGAAATCCTAATTGGAATATGGATTATTATACAGAATTTTATAAAATACTATTACCTAAAATTAAAAGAAGATTAGAAAATAATAAGCAGGCTTTAAAAGGGAAAAAAGAAACTCTTGAAATTAAATCTAATAATCCTTATCTTTTAAAGATAGTTAAAGAAACTTTAGAAAAATTAAAAGATGAAAAATACAATAATATACTTGAGAAATATACAATTAAAGAAATATTAAGTTATGTTTTAATTCAAAAAATGGATGGTGATTATAATATGAAAGATATTACGAGATTATTTGGATTAGATAGAAAAATGATAATTAGTATGGCTACAAAAGTTTTACATAATGTGCTAGAAGAAAAAGATAAAGTAAAAACGAAATCTGTCAACTAAAATGACTAATTAGAGAAAAAAGTTTAACTCAGTATTTAAGGGGGAATTATAATGTGTAATCAAACAATCTATCAATTATTAAGTAATTATACAAAGGAAGAAATAGAATTTGTAATAAGTAAATTAAATAATCATGATAAATCTTTAATTTATTTAAGATATGGTTCGAATTTAGAAAATCCTGATTATAGAAATTGGAAAAAGGAATATATTTATCAATTTTATGGTAAATTATTACCTAAAATGAAAAGATTTTTAAAGGCTATTCGGGAAGGAAAAACTATTGCTCAAGGTGGAAAAATTATTAAAACAATTTATCAAGAATTTAGTGATTATGAAAAAGAAGATATTGATTATGTTATAAGTTTATTACCAGATGATGATAAACAAGTTTTATATTTAAGATATGGTTATGATTTTAGTAATCCTGATACAAGTAATTGGGATTCTAAATATTTAAATAAATTATTTGATATAAAAGAAAAAATTAGAATAAGACTAAAACATTTAGAAGAAGGATATGAAGTAACTTTTAAAATTAATGGTCTTTCAACAATTTATCAAATATTAAATAAATATACTAAAGAAGAAATTGATTTAGTACTTGAAAACTTATCTATTGAAGATAAACATTTACTTTGGTTAAGATATGGTGATGATTTAAATAATCCAGTTAGAAATCCTAATTGGAAAAGAGATGATAATATTAGTTTTTATAAAAAGTTATTGCCTAGAATAAGAACTAAATTAGAAAAAAATAGACAAATGTTAAAGGGGCAAAAAGAAACTATTGAAATTGATTCTAATAATCCTTATCTTTTAAAAATCGTTAAAGAAACCTTAGAAAAATTAAAAGATGAAAATTATCGTAATGCACTTGAAAAATATACAATTAAAGAAATATTAAGTTATGTTTTAATTCAAAAAATGGATGATACTTATAATATAAAAGATATTATGAGATATTTTGGATTAGATAGAAAAATGATAATTAGTATGGCTAGTAAAGTTTTACATAATATGATTCCAGAAGAAAAAGATAAAGTAAAAACTAAAACTGTCAACTAAAGTGACTAATTAGAGTAAAAACTATTGACATCATAGTAAAAAATTCGTAAAATTAAGTTAGATGTTATGTTTTATATTTATTAATATATAAATTTAGAAATAGATTTTTAAGACATAGTCTTAACCGAAGTATGCGGGGATTGCTATATTTAGAATAATACTAGAAAAGGAAGGAAAATGGATAATATTATTATGTACATTTTGCTTGCTTTGATTGGAATAGCGGTGGGAGCCGGTCTTATTACTTTACTAAACACAATAAGGGGAAATTCTCTAAATAAAAAAAGAGATAATATGTTAGAATCTACTAAGAAAGAAGCCGATAAGATTAAACGGGATTCTATTTTAGAAACCAAAGAAGAATTACATAAATTAAAAATGGATACCGAAAAAGAGTTAAGAGAAAAGAAGGATGAAATTAAAGAATCTGAAAATAGATTAACTCAAAGAGAAAGCAATATGGATAAACGGGAATTAATGTTTCAAAAAAGAGAAGAAGCATTAGATGAACGGGAAGCTAAACTTGCAAATAAACAATCTGCTATTATAGAAGAGCAAGCAAAAATTGACGAAATTAAAAATGAACAAATTAGAGTTTTACAAGATTTATCAGGAATTAGCAAAGATGAAGCTAAAAAACTAGTAATGGATAAAGTAAAAGAGTCAATGGAGTTAGAAATTGCTAGTTATATTAAAGAAAGAGAAAATGAAACAAAGTTAGAATGCGATAAGAAAGCTCGGGAGATGTTAGTTCTTTCGATGCAAAAATATGCAGCTGATGTTGCTGAAGAGCAAACGGTTACGGTTGTTAGTTTACCTAATGATGAAATGAAAGGTCGAATTATCGGAAGAGAAGGACGAAATATTAGAACGATTGAAGCGATAACGGGTGTTGATTTAATTATTGATGATACTCCTGAAGCGGTAGTTCTTTCAAGTTTTGATCCTTTAAGAAGAGAAATTGCTAGAATTACTTTAGAGACTTTAATTAAAGATGGACGAATTCATCCAACAAGAATTGAAGAATTGTATGATAAAGTTTCTAAAGATATGAATGATAAGATAATCGAATATGGTAATAATGCTTTATTTAGATTAGGAATTACGAAAGTTGACCCTAAATTAGTTTCCATAATTGGTAAACTTAACTTTCGAACTAGTTATGGTCAAAATGCTTTAACCCATTCGATTGAAGTTGCTGAGTTATCTGGTATTTTAGCTGGAGAACTTGGAGAAAATGTCATGATGGCTAAAAGAGCTGGACTTTTACATGATATTGGAAAAGCCATTGACCATGAAGTTGAAGGAAGCCATGTTGAAATTGGGGTTGATTTAGCTAAAAAATACCATGAACCAGAAGAAGTTATTAATGCTATTGCATCTCATCATGGAGATACGGAAGCAACTAGTGTTATTTCAACCATTGTTGCAATATGTGATGCTTTATCTGCTTCACGTCCTGGAGCAAGAAATGATTCCTTAGAGAATTACTTAAAGAGACTTGAACAATTAGAAAAGATGACGGATGGCATTGAAGGTGTTGAAAAAACGTTTGCCGTTCAAGCTGGAAGAGAACTTCGAGTTATTGTTAAACCAGAAGATGTTGATGATTTAGAAAGCTTTAAGATAGCAAGAGATGTTAAAGATAAAATTGAAAAAGAAATGCAATATCCTGGAACAATCAAAGTTACAGTTATAAGAGAAGTTAGAGCTCAAGAAGAAGCTAAATAACTTCTTTTTATTAAAAAATATTATAAAATAGAGTAAAGGATTGATTTATGAATAGATTGATAGCACATGGTTTAATAAAAATAAATGGTAAATATTTGTTAATTAAAAGAACAAAAACGAAAAGAGGAAAATCTAATTCTTTACCCAATTATTGGGATATACCAGGTGGAATGGTGGAATTAGGTGAATTACCAAAAGATGCTCTTGTTAGAGAAACGAAAGAAGAAGTTAATTTAGATGTTAAAGTTATTAAAATATTACATGAAGATAGTAATTATGATAAAGAAAAAGA
>CANQJD010000059.1 GCA_947624175.1 uncultured Bacilli bacterium | reverse complement strand
CCAGATGACTTTGAAAATCAACTTTTTAGTTAAAAACCCCCTCTAAAAGTTGTCCAAACTCTTGACATAAGTCCCTTTTCATATGAGAGTCACTCCTTTCTATTTATGAATTAATCTTATCATGATAGTTGAGGAATTACAACTAATTTTTAATAATTTCTTTTCAAGTTTACAATATAGTTGACATTATCTAGTTTCAATTTTAACTTTCTTACCTTTAAAAGCAATTACCATTTTTGTTACATCATAATCTTTTAAAGATAATTCATATTTATTCTCTTCTATTTGTTTAAAAGCATCTTCTATAACTTTATCAAAGTTATTATCTTTTACTAATTTAAACTCTATTACATAGGCTTTTATACCATTAACTTTAGGTTTTAACATTAAGTCATATCTTCCTAAACCAGATTCTCGATTACTAGTTATATCATAAAAATTACTTCCTGAATATAATATTCCCATCATAAAGGCATGATAAAAGTTTTCTCCATCATTATTACTAGGTATATCATAATAACTAAAACCATGAACTACTATATTTTCTAAACTTTTCTTAAAATTATCTAAATCATTATCTCTTAAGTATTTTATTAAAGTATCACTTGAAACATCTTCAACTACTAACCAATCTCTAGCAATACTTTTTAAATTTTCTTTAACTTCGATATTAGGTATTCTTAAAGTTACATCTTTATAATCAGTTAAAAGTTCAGTTGGAGTTAAATAACCACTTAACATAAATAAAGTCCAAATATTATCTATTCTTGCTCTTAAATATTTTAAGTCCATATTTAAATCTAAAGTAACATGTTCTACTTTTTCTTTTTCAATTAATCTGTTAAATTCTTCTAACATACTTGAAGGGCTATTTAATTTATAAACTAAATTACGAAGTAACTCAACTCCCCCTGTATTTACCCAATAAGGAATTAAAGAATGGTCTTCATTATCTAAATATTTTAAGATACTCCAAGGGTTATAGATTATAGTCTTATTAAATAAATAACCATCATACCATTTTTTAACATCTTGAAAATTATCACTTAAGTTATACTCTTTTAAAGCCCATTTAACATCATCTTCTGTAAAACCAAAATGAGTTGAAAATCTTGAATCTGTTATATTGTAAACATTAATATTATTAGCATCACTAAACATATTTTCTTTACTTACTCTTAAAATTCCTGTTATTACTCCTTTTTTTAAATCATTGTTATCTTTAAAAGTTTTTACAAATATTTGTTTTATAAATGCAATTATGTCATCATAATAACCTTTTAAATAACCATTAATAATTGGAGCATCATATTCATCTAATAAAACCATTACATCTTCCTGATAATATTGTTTTAACATTAACATAAGGTTAGGGATTGCTGATGTTAATATATAATCCTTTTTAGCATAACATTCTATAAATTCTTTCTTTAATTCACTATCTACTTTATCACTATCTAATAAGAAACTATAACTTGCATATAAAGAACTCATTAACATTTTATATTCTTTTTTAAACTCTTTAAAAGTATCGGTTTTCAAACCTCTAAATGATAATGATATAATGGGATACTTATTCATTTCACTTAAATATTTATCTTCTTCTTTACTTATATTTAAACCCTTAAATAAACCTTTAATATCAGGATTATCTTTATATTTTATATTAAAATAATAATCAAGCATTGACATATTTAAAGTTTTACCAAATCTTCTTGGTCTTGGTAAACAAATAACAGCTGATGTATTATCAATTAATTCCTTAATAAATAATGTTTTATCTATAAATAAACTACCTGTTTCAATTATTTTTTTAAAATCATGTATTCCGATTGCAATTGGTTTCATAATATCCCCTCTTTCTACTAATATAGTATCACAAAATATATAAAAAGTAAATTAGTTATTTAAAATTACTCATCATCTCTATTATCATAAGATAATAAATCTTTAATATCTTTTTCACTTAATTCACTAAAGACATTGGCTTGACTATTTTCATCAAGTAATTTATCACTCAATAACTTCTTTTTCTTTTGAAGGTCTAATATTTTTTCTTCAATTGTACCTTTCGTTATAAAATGAACAACTTGGACAACGTTCTTTTGACCTATTCGATGAGCTCTATCCGTTGCTTGATTTTCAGCTTGTGGATTCCACCATAAATCAAGATGGATAACAACATCAGCTGATGTTAAATTAAGTCCGGTACCCCCAGCTTTTAACATAATAAAGAAAACATTGGTATTGTCACTATTAAACTTATCAACTAACTCCATTCTTTTCTTACTTGAAACAGAGCCATCTATCGTATACGAAGTAATCCCTACTTTTTGAAGTTCACTTTTAGCAAGTTCAAGTCCCGATTTAAAACTTGTAAATACTAGCATCTTATGTCCATTCTCGACCATCTCCGAAACTACTTTAACAAACTCATCTAACTTACCACTTCCCCCTTTATAATCTTTATATATTATTCTTGGGTCAATGACAATTTGTCTTAATTTCGTTAATAATTGAAGGATTAAAAATCTGGCTTTGGAAATACCACCTTCACTTATAATCTCATCCATTTCTTTATTAACTTTTTCTAGTTCTGCTAAATAAATCTTCTTTTGTTCTTTGGTTAAATCAACATAGATATTATTTTCTATCTTATCAGGTAAATCTTTAATAACATCTTTTTTCCTTCTTCTCATGATAAAAGGAGACACTAATTTATTTAAGTTTTGAAGTTTAAGATTATCATCTTCGGAAAAAGATTTAATCTTATACTTTTTATCAAACGTTTTTAAATTAGCAAGAAAACCTGGCATGATAAAATCAAAGATACTCCAAAGTTCTAGTAAAGAATTTTCAATTGGAGTTCCCGTTAAAGCAAGTTTGGTATCCGCTTTTACACTCTTAACACATTTGGAAACCTCGGCATTTGTATTCTTAATATTTTGAGCCTCATCTATAATTACCGTTTTAAAACTTAAAGTATCATAGATCTCTTTATCTTCTCTAACTAAACCATAAGTTGTAATTAAAACATTTATATCTTTTATATTTTCTAATTCTAATCTTCTTTTATTTCTAACTCCTGATATTACTTTATATTTAATATTCTTTCCAAACTTATTAAATTCATTTTCCCAGTTATAAGCAAGAGAAGTTGGAGATATGATTAAAAACTTATAATCTTTATTTTCTTTTAATAATTCTTTAATATAATAAATTGTTTGAATTGATTTACCAAGTCCCATCTCATCAGCTAAAATTCCTCCAAACCCTGTTTTATCTATATTATAAAGCCATTTAACTCCATCTACTTGATAACTTCTAAGTAACTCTAAATCATCTTTATTTAAAGAAATATCACTATCTTTATATTTATTAAACTTATCTATTAAATCATTAAATAAATTATTAGTTTCAATTATATGGTATTTATTATTCTTTAAACTATCTAAATAAATGGCCCGATATTTAGGAATAACTCCCCTTCCATTTTTTAAATCACTATTAGATAAATCCATCTCTTCTGTTAATTTCTCTAATTCTTCTAAATCTTTGTTATTCTCTAAATCTAAGATATCTCCTGATTTTAATCTATAATATTTTTTGTTATTTCTTAAAGATTCTAAAACATTAACAATTTCATTTTCACTTATCCCACCTAAATCAAAAGAATAACTTAAAATATTATCCATACCAATTGAAAAAGTACTCTTAATATTATTCTTCTTAATAATATTAACTCTTTTTAATTTCTCACTGGTATAAGTTTCATACTTTTCAGTTAAAGTAAGTAAATCACTTTCTAAAAACTTACCTATTTTATCTATATCTTCTAAATATATCTTATCTTTATCAATAATAAAATCGGCTTTAACTAAATCATCAATTACTTCAATTTCATAATCCATATTTCTTAAAACATTACTATCTTTATCAAAATAATTAATTAACTCTTCATCATATAAAAAGTTTAAATTACAAATAACTAACTCTTTATATAAATCAAAATAAAGTTTAGCTTTCACATCTTTAGTTATTTTAATATCCGTAATTTTATTATCAATTATGATATTATCTTTAACAAGTGGTAATAAACTATCAACAAACACACTTTTATCATTCTTATTAAATATTAATTCATCCATTTCATTATCTTTAATATCTTTAATTAAACTAGCCTTTTTACTATCTAAATGATATAAAGTATTTTTAACTTGAATATATTCAAAATCGGAAGTTATAGGAATTGAATCATTTTTTAAATCTAATTTTAATTTATAATTATCATTTTCAAGATTAAGTTTAGAATTAAATGGAAACTCACTAGTTATTTTTTCAATTCGATAATTATTTAATAGAAATTCTTTATCCTGCAATAAGAATAAAAATCTTTTAATATTATAATCTCCATTTATTATATTATTACCATAGTAATAACGATTATCTGAATCAACTAATAAAATTAAGTATTCAATTATTTCTTGATTTTCTTTCGAAAAATAACAACTATCAGGACTATAAAGAAAGTTTTTTCCAAAATTATATTCTTTGTTATCACGAATTGCTCTTAAAAAAGCACGAAGTTTAGAGTCTTTTGCCATATATAGTTTTGAGGTTCCAACTTTTAAACATAAATTAAAAGAATAGACATCCGTTGTAATTTCATATTGAACTTTTACTTCTTCTTTAACTTTTCTTTTTTCATTATTTCCTTTAATTCTTGTAAATAAATCTTTTGTATATTCTTCTTTTTCTTTATCCGTTATTTTAAACTTAAAGATTTGATCAAAATAATAATAAAGAACAGCTGCTAAATGTTTACAACTTTTAGTTTCTTTAAACTGAGGGCAGTCACATTTTAAATTTAAAATTTCATTAGTATCTAAATTTATTTTAAAATCCGTACTATAAATTTTTGTGGTTCTTTCAGATTCTATATTAACACTCAAATTCATAATATTCGAATTATCTTTATCAAACCAAGCATTTCCTCTTCCAATATAACCAGCAAAGTAATATCTTCCTTTAATATAATCTGATTGATTTAAATATTTTGTTATTAATTTATGTTTATCAACTTCTGTTGCAACTCTCATACTTCTCACCTCATACAACAATGAATATTATTATAAACTAATCTTGATACAATAGCAAGAGTTTTTAAAAAATAATACCTAATAAATCTATTACTACTCCAACTAGACTACCAATTAAATATAAACTAATTAATATTAAGAAATTCTCTTTCATATTCTTATTAACTCTAAATAGTACTAATAATCCAATTCCAGCTCCTGTTAATAAACCTCCAATTAACATTCCAAGAGTAATAACTTTATTTAAGAATAATTCAGTAATAATAACACTAGCACAGCAATTAGGAATTAATCCAACTAAACTTGCTAAAAATGGTCCAAAGAAATTATTGGATTGGAGGATACTAGCAATCTTATTCTCTCCAACATAATAAATTAAAGTATTTAAAATAAAAGTTGTAAGTAAAATAAAGAAACTTATTTTTAAAGTATGAATTAAACTTGATTTAAATATATTTTCATCGCAACCACATTCATCATCTTCACATATTGAAAAATCTTTAGAATCTTTTCTTCTAATTATTAAATCTATTAAATATCCAAAGATAATAGCTGTTAGAACTTTAATTCCTAAAACCATTAAAATAATTTTAAAACTTGCTCCCCCCATTAATAAAATGGGTAACATTTCATCACTTGTTGATAGGTAAACTGCTATTAAAGTTCCTATTGTAATAACTCTACTTGCAAATAAATTAGTAGCCATAACCGAAAAACCACATTGAGGGATTACTCCTAAAAAACTACCAATTAAAGGTCCAAACTTTTTACTCTTTAAACTATTACTTTTCTTTTTAACATTATGTTCTAAATATTCCATAATTAAAAAAGCTAAATATAAAAACGGAATAATTTTTAGTAAATCAACTAAAGTATCACCAACAACATTCCCCATACAAATCACCGCCAAAAGAATATCATAAAAAGAACTTTTTTTCAAGTCCTTTTTACTAATTGATTTTCTTTTAAATCATTTAATTTTAATTCATCTAAAACAATATCACTATTATTTAAATAATTACAAATTTCTTCTTTATAATTAGATTTTTTGATTTTAAATAAACATCTTTTCTCTAAACTACTAATACTTCTATTTTTAAAATTAAAGCCTTTTATTTTTAAACCCATCTCATCTAAATTATAAATATATCTTAAGATTAGAAAAACTATTTCTAATTCATCAAAATCACTCATTTTTAATATATAAATAAATCTTGATTCATTTAAGAAAGTTAAATAGTAAGAAACTCGGATTCTAATCTTTTCTACAAAAGTACTTTTTTCAAATTTATCATTCATGATTCTTTGATATTCTAAAAATTCATCTTCAAGATTTAATTCTTTATTGATATCTTGATAATTATTAATATAATTAAGTAATTCTTGATTATCAGCTACTTCTTTAATTTTATTTAAAGCATTTAAACAATTTTCTTTTGATACCATATTATGTTTATAAATAAATTTAGTTTCCATTCTAAAACCATAATTTAATATAAAATACAAACAATCAGGTAAATCAAACTTTAATTTTTTTAGAATATTTATAATTCTACTTTGATTATTTTGAAAAGCATAATTGACTTTATTACTAATTTCTTTAGATAATGTTGCAATTGTAATCTCTTTTCTTACTTTTTTCTTTGCTTGATTATTTTTATTTATTAATAATTCTTCAGCATAAAGAGTTATCTCTTCTCTTTTCTTAGGATTATTTAAAATTTTAGAAATCGCTTTATTTTTAATTTGATCAATTCTTTGACGAGATACATTATAACGTTTACCAATCGAATCTCCTGTTTCTAAATACACATATCTTCTAGTTAATACATCTTTTTCTTTAGGAGTTAAATTAGTATCTTTTAATATTTCTTCAAAAAAACTTGAAAGTAAAGACTCTTCATTATCCATTATTGTATCCATTAAAGTATAAGCATCATCTTCTTCATTAACGGGTTTATCAAGACTAGTAGGTTCCAAATGTAATTGTTCCATTAAATTAATGTAATCTTTTTTCATACCATATTCATCCATCATATCATAGCAAGTGGGTTCATGTTCTAACTTACTCCATAATTGGTCTTTTAAGTTTAAATATTTATGTAATTCAATATTAGTATGAACTGGTATTCTAATTGTTTTTCCATAATCATCAAGAGCTCTTTGAATAAAATGCTTAATCCACCAAGTTGCATAAGTTGAAAACTTATATCCTTTATCTGGGTCAAATTTAGAAGCAGCCCTCCAAAGTCCTAAGCTTCCTTCTTGTCTTAAATCATCAAAAGATAAACCTCTATCTACGTATCTTCTGGCAATATCTTCAACTAATCTTAAATTATGTTCAATTAAAGCATTACAAGCCTCTTTATCTCCATTTTGAATTTTTCTTCCTAAAGCAATTTCTTCTTGATAAGTTAATAAATGTTTCTTTCTAATTTCTCTTGAATACATTCTTTCCATATCGAGATAATCTCCACGATAGAAATCTTCGACTTTATAATCAGTACTTTCAACTTTCCTTTGTTCTTCTTCTAAACTATCTAAATCAATATTATTAGAAATTGCATAAATTTCAATTAAAGATTCAAGTTTTGGATTATTCTTTATATAACGATATTTCTTATCTGAAAGCATCTTATCAACAACTATTTTTAATAAATCATTAATAACTTGACTATTTTTAACTACATCAAAAACTAAATCATCATTATTATTGGTAGAAACAAATTCTAAAAAATCATCAAATTTTCTTAAAAAATTAATAATATCTCGAAAACTATCTTTATTTATAGAAGAACATTTAACATAATTATCAACTAATTTTAATGGTTCTTTTTGAAAAGTTTTTAAAACTATTTTTTGATATTCATCATCTAAAATTTCTTTTATATAAATTAAATAGTCTTTATCATTCTCATATAATTTTGTTATTTCATAAATAAAATCTAAAAATATTTTTTTTAATTTTTCTTCATTAAACATTAAATAAGAATAATCATTATTTACTTCTATAAGAGTTGGTAACACGAATTCATATAATTCTTCTTTAGTCATTTCTTTAACATTCATAATCTCACTCCCAACTTTTAAATATATTACACTAATTTCTAAAAAATGTAAAGAAAAATTGCTTCATTCATTCTTTTTGAAATATTTTACTTAATTACTTGCTAAATTCCTCTTTTCTTAATATAATTATAATGGAGGTAGTAATAATGAAACTAAAAGTTGATGAAAGTTTATGTATTAGTTGTGGTTACTGTGTTGGAGTATGTCCAGAAGTATTCGAATTTTCAGATGATGGTCCAAGTCATGTAAAAGTTGACACAATTCCTGAAAATTTAGAAGATACAGCAATGGAAGCTAAAGAAGGATGTCCAACGGAAGCAATTAAAGAAGCTGATTAAAA
>CANQJD010000058.1 GCA_947624175.1 uncultured Bacilli bacterium | reverse complement strand
TTACTTTACCATCAGATGCACTTGTTAAAGTAGGTGCTTTTAAATCATTATAAATAGATGGTTCTACTACTTCTGTGTTAGTATCATCTGTTAAATAAACTTTAATAAAATTAGAATCTAAGGTATTATTACTACCTTCTGTTAAATAGATTTCATAGGTAACTGCTTCTTTAGAATCAGATACAGAACCTGTTACTGTAAAATCTAAATAACCTAATTTATCTAGATTATCTTTAGCAAATGTATCACTTATAGGATAAGCATAAGCTATATTGATAGAATTAGTTCCACTTTGAAATTCAGCCTTAATACTATTACTTGTTAAAGTTAAAGCCTTAATCGTTTTAGAATACATAAAGAAAGCATAAGTTGAACCTAATAAAACTATTACTAAAGTTGCAATACCAATTATTAATAAATTCTTTTTCTTCTTTAAATCTTCTTTTTCCATATTATTCTCCTTGAGTAGCATTGATAACTATCTTTGCTTTATAAGTCTCATTCATATATAAACTAGATGCATCTTCAGCTAACCAAGCCTTAACTCTATAAACTACTGTATCATTAGGTTCTATTGATACACCTTTATCTATATAATTATCTTGACTTAATACTTTAATATCTTTATAAGAAGTATTATCTTTATTAGTTACAAACTTTATTTTAGAAGGAAAATCTATATTATCTTGGGTTGTTCCTTCTATATAAACATCATACTTTGATACTATAGTACCTGTATTTTTTACTTTAAAAACTAATTCTTCAGTTTGACTTAATCCATCTTTATCAGTCATTGGATAAGCATTTTCAAGTACTAAAGCATCTGTTTCTTTATCAACAAAAGTTACCTCTAAATTAGCAACTTGAATAACATAGTTATTCTCTCCTTCATGAACATTTACTAACATAGCATAACTAGCACTCATTAGTAAAACTAATGATAACATAATTGTGAATAGTGGTAAAAACTTCCTAAATGGTTTGTTAAATTCAAAATATTTCTTCATCGTAGCCTCCTATAATAATTCTATCAAATTATTTTTAATTTTGCAACTATTTGACAGTAAGTTCTAATCTTAATCTTTTTTCATTAACTCTTTTAAATTCATATTTACTGGTATTAATATTTTTAAAGTTGGTATTAGCAACATCCATTAATTCTCCATAATAAGTTTTATTATTAGAAGTTGTTTTGATATAAATAACATAATCTCCTTTAGGTAATTTAGATAAATCTAAATCTTTTTTAAACCAAGCTCTCGTTTTATCTTTATTATCAGATACTGCTAGTTCAACTTTATATAAACCATTATCAGTATAACCTACATCATAAGAATATCTTTGATAATTACTTTTATTTTCAAAAATAATTTCTCTTTTTATAGTATCATTCTTAGAATAACTTACCATTGCATTATGACTAGTACCAGTTATTGATAAAGTATTATTATTTAATTTTAATTCATTAAAGAAATTATACATTGGGTCTAAGGTTTCAGGTATATCATAACTTAATAAATCATTTCTAACACTTATTACCATAGGTGCACCTGAATAAGTATAATCTATTTCAAAAGCATAACCTTTAGTTGCTTTAACTCTTCTTGGCATTTTCGAATTAGAAATATTCGTGAAATAAGTACTTACATAATAACCTGTATCATTATTATGAGATACAATCTTAACGGTATAATTACCATTTGGTAATTTACTTAAATCAACACTACCTTTAAACCATCCACCTGAATAATCATACTTTTTATCATCATCTAAACTACTTGCATCATATGGATAATCTTTATATTCTCCCATTTTATAAGTATAATTTTCATTAGTATCTTCATTAGTAAAGACTAATTCATGAACCATATTAACATTATTTTGTTTTTTAATAGCCGATAAACCTTTAAATTCAAAAGTATCTTTATTAGTTTGAACTAAAGATTCGTAGATAAAGAAACTATTTCCTTCTTTAAATTCTTGAACTGTAACTTTAATCGTTTTAGTTACTTTTTCACCTTTAGTATCAACTACTTCATAAGTTACTTCATAAGTACCAGGTTTATCTTTATTAACAGTATTTTTCGTAACTTTAATATTTTTCGTTAAATCTCCATCTTCTGCATCATAGGCTGTAACTCCTTTTAAAGGATCAAAGTCTAATCCTTTATAAGTTACAATATCTTTAGCCGTTATAACTGGTGCTTGATTAATTTTACTTGTTGTATAACTCATACTTCCTTTACTAGTTGATACATTCGTATTAATCCAAGCCATCGTATTATCAATTCCATAATAAATCTTTAACCATACTTCATTATTATAAGTAGTTCTATCAGTTATAACTGTATAAGTATCTGTATAAACTGCTCCTAAAACATTTTTACCTGGTTCTTTATAAACATTTAAATAATCACCTGAAGAACTTAAAGAAACCTTTAAAATATCTTTATCAGAGAAAGTTAAGGCACTAGCACTTACCCAACCTCTTTGGTTTTTACTATAATCTTGCATTACTAAATAAGCAACAACTTTTCCAGTTTTATCTTTAGCTTCCATGAAAACAGGAGTTAAATGTCCTTTTTTAATTGTTTTATTACTTGTTAAATTAAGAGTTGCTGTATCATAAACTTTAGTATCCGTATTTATTAATCCAACTTTTGGAGTATAACTTGCTCCACTTGAATATTCTTTATAAGTATAATCATCATCAAATTTTATATTGTTATTATTATATTTACCATTTTGAGTCTTATTGATTTTTTTAATATATGATGAATGAATATATGCATAAGAATAATCCCAATTATAATAATTAGTAAATGAACAGCTCATTATTCCCGTTCTATTACTATTTAAGTTCGGATCACTTACTACTTTATACCAAACATCACTTCCATTTACAACTTGTCCCTTCTCTTCTCCTAAAATAATAACAACCGTATTTTTAGGATTAATAGAATATAAAGGACTACTATATGTATTTGGATCTTTTCTAACATTTAAAGCATTAGTACCATTTGCATCAGCTATACCAAGTTGATAATAGTTATAATCTAAAAATCCATTTTGTTTATCAAATTGATAATAATAATTAGCTGCTTTCTCTCCCCAATAAGGATCACTTGCATAGGCAACATTCATACCACTAGCTTTATTTCCCATATTTGATCCATGATAACGGGAATCTTTAGGATTAGCATAACCACAATTAATATAATTATTAGCATGACCAACAATACTTTGATAGGGATTTAAATATCCTGTTGCTGAATCATAAGCTGATGAATCATAAGCTGCATGACCAAATAAATTATTTTTATTGATAGCAATATTACTTTGACCTGATGCTGATTCATTAGTAGCAAGAGACATCATTAAAATAGCATTAGCACCATATAAGTTTTCATTTGCTTTAAAATAAATACCTGTTCCAAACATATTAGAATAACCTTTAGTATACATCTTACCATAAATTGTACCAACAAAACCTTTAGTATTTTTAAAATAAGCATCGATATCATCACTTGAATAATTACTCTTTGCTCGATGAGGTAAATACATATAATAATTATAATAAGGATTATTTTTATTAACACTATTTTCAAATGTATAATTTTTATAATCTTTTAATAAATCAACAAAGTATTTATAAAAATAAATCCCATCCCAACTAAAATAATCACCTGGTTCTAACATTTCAGGTTTTTTATCAATTACTCTACTTGCTTGACTATAACCCTCCCAAATTTTTCCAGAATAATGATGTATTAATTCAGTACTTGTTACAGTATAAAAACTAAAATTACCTGTAAAACCTAAAGGTACAATGATATAGTTACCATCTCCAATCCATCCAGTAACCCCATTTGTTTTAAGTTTTATAGCATGATTACTATAATTAAAATCTAAAAATATTCCATCGGTTGCTCCATAATTGGCATGATGATTCATATAAGTAATATATTTTGTTAAGTTTTTATCTGAATAATAATTAGTATTAGTATCTGATGAATGTACTCCTAAATAAACTAAAGCATTTTTAGCATTAATAACCCTTGTTTCATTATTTTTTCTTTCTAAAATAACAATTCTATCATTATCAGATTTATTAAAATCTGCAAGAGCACTATTATAATCATTATAACAACCAAGATTCGTTAACTTACGATCTTTAGCTATTGCAATTTCAAAATTACTACATACTTTACGATCTTTAAATTCACTTAAAGTTAAAGCATTAACATTAAAGGTTACTAAAAACAAAATAATACTAATTACTATTAATTTATATTTTTGCATTCTAATCACCTCTATCTTAAAATAAGTATAACAAATTTTTAAAAAAGTGAAACAATTAATAAAGTTATATTTGTAAAATTATGTCAATTATTGTTTAAAAAGTTTAAATTTAAGTAAAAAATCTTTTAATTTAGAAAATTAATGGTAAAAAAAATTTTTTCAAAAGCTTAAATTCCAAAAAGTGTATTCAGACTACAACAAAATAGTAACAAATTTAAAAATTGGGTTTTATTATAGACTCAATTTTTTAATTTGAATTAGTTTTACATATCAATTTGTAAATTTACAAAACTTGACATAAATTACATCCTATGTTATAGTGATTTCATCACGGAGGTTATTATGTTAACAATAGAAGCAATTAAAAAACGATTAGGTGAATTATCACCTCAAGATATTATTCCAACTATCTTTGATTTTAGTGCTAAATCTTTCTTTGCTAATCCTGATAATATCTTAATAACTAAATTATTAGTATCATCAGTTTTAGAAGTTCCAGAATCTAGTTTAAAAGAATTAGAGTTTTTGCCTTTAGAAACTCCAACTGATACTATTATTTCTAATAATATTGAAAGAGATTTAGTTTTAAAAGTTAAATGTAATGATAAAGAATATATTTTAAACTTTGAATTCAATTATTTTACTAATGATTGGAAAAGAAGATTTAAACATATAAAGATTGATGAAGATAAAGAAAAAATATTATCTAATGAACATTTAGTTAAAATATTAAGAAATTTAATTTATATCTTTAGAAATGCTGGAAGAATGGAAATTGGTGAAGATTATTTAAGTTATAGAATACCTAAACTTATTAATTTTAATACTTTTACAACCGGAGAATATGAAGATATAATAGATAGGTATAGTTTGTTAAATAAACATGATGAAGAATATACTAAAATTTTTAAAAGTTTAGAAATTTTAAATTTAGATGTTGTTAAAAATTATAATCTTTGGTATAATAGTATCAAAGAAGATGCAAGAAATATATATGAGAAAAACTTATTTTTGTTAAGTTGTATTCTTGCAACTGATAAAATAGAAGATATAGAAAAACTTGTAAAAGAGTTAGAAACGAGTAATGAGACAAAAGAAAAAATTGTGGAGGTGATTAAAAAAATGAATACAAATGAATTATTCTGGAGTGTTTACTATGATAAGGATGAAGAAACTAAAAAGTATAGGAAAACTTTAGAGAAGTTATGTGAAAAAGACTTTATGGAAAAAGGAAAGGCTGAAGGAATAGCCTCTAAAGAAAGAGATATGGTTATTAATATGTATAAGGCTAATGAAGTAATGGATAAAATTAGTAAATATACAGAATTACCAATTAAAAAGATTAAACAAATAATTGATAATTATTTAAAGAATAAAAAATAATTTGGAGGAAGAAATGGACAAAATACATGAAGACTTTTGGGCTGTGTATTATAATAAAGAGGTAGAAGAATTCCGATTTAGAAAAACTTTAGAAAAGTTATGTGAGAAAGACTTTGTAGAAAAATGAAAGGCTGAAGGAATAGCCTCTAAAGAAAGAGATATGGTTATATCCTTAAACGAACAACACGTATCACTTGATATTATTGCTAAAGCTGCCAAAATTTCTATAAATAAAGTAAAACAAATAATTGATAATTATTTAAAAAATAAGAAAGATGAGGGTGTTAAATGATATCCTCATCTTTATAAGTTAAAACATTATCTTTTACTTTAGCACTAGAAATTGTATCAAATTTCTTTTTTATTTTATCCGTTGTAATACTAAAGGCTTCAACGTCTTTATTTACAGTTAAAATACTCTTTGATAACTTATCAAATCTATCTTTAAATCTTCCAAATTCAATTCCTAATTTATTTAATTCTTCATGAATAATACTTGTATATTTATCTCGTTCAATATTTTGAATAATCATTAAAATCATCGTTAAAGTTGAAATTAAAGTTGTAGGACTTGTTAACCAAACACGTTTCTTGTAAGCATATTCAATTAAATCCGGATGATAGGCATTTATTTCAGCAAATATAGCTTCAGCTGGAATAAACATCATAGCTTGGTCGCTTGTTTCTCCTTCAATGATATATTTACTACTAATAGCATCTATATGTTTTTTAACATCAACTTTAAATTGTTTAGAAGCAATATTTCTTACTTCATCACTTTTTGATTTATCAACCATAATTCGGTAGTTTTCTAAAGGAAACTTGGAATCAATCGCGATAGTTTTTAAAGGTTCAGGAGCAAATATTACAGAATCTGCAATATAACCATTTGATAAATGATATTGAGTTCTATATAAAGTATCATTCTTTTCTCCAAAAACATTCTTTAAAATATTATAAAGATTAACTTCTCCAAATATTCCTCTCGTTTTCTTATCAGTTAAAATATTTTCAAGAGATACAATATCAACTCCTAAATTATCAATCTTCTTTTGAGCCTCATCAATTTTGGTTAATCTTTCTAAAACATTCGTAAATGTTTTATTAGTCTTTTCAAAATTTTCATCAATCTTTAAATTAACTTTATTATTAATTTCATTTAATTTTAAATCTAGTTTATCATTAACTTTTTGAAAATTTTCATTTAAGTCATGATTAACTCCTTCTTTTAAATTACTAAATTCTTTATTAATACTAACTTCAAACTTCCCTAGTCTTTCTATAAAATCTAAATTATTACTAGATTTACTTTTTAATATTAGAAGTAAAACAATATTTAAAATAATTAAAACAATAATTAAGACTAGCATGATTATTTCAAAAGTTGTCATTAAACTTCCCCAATAACTGTAATTATCATAGGTTTACATTCAGTTTCTTCATAGAAATATTTTCCTAAAGTACTACGAATTTCTTGTTTAATATTATTATAATCAACATAATTATTACTTGTATTATTTTTAATTATTTGTTCGGAGATAACTTCACCTTCTTTTAGAACATCTAAATTATCTTTAACAAAGATAAATCCTCTGGTTAGTATTTCAGGTCCAGCTAAAATTTCTTTTGTTTTTTTATCAAGGGTTGCGGTTACTAAAACAATACCCGCTTCAGCTAACATTTCTCTGTCTTTTAAAACTAATTCTCCAATATCATTTTGACTTTTACCATCTATTAAAACTTCATCTACTTTAATTCTTTCTTCATTTAAAACTAATTTACCATCTATAAATGTTACAACATCACCATTTTGTTTTAATAGAATATTGTCTTTATCCATTCCAAGTTTTAAAGCTAAATTAGCATTTTCAACTTGATCTTTATAATTACCTTTAACTGGAAAATAATATTTAGGATGCATCATATTAATCATCATCATCAAATCTTCTTTAGAGGGATGGAATAATAAATGATTTTTATTTAAAGCAACAACATTTATTTTTCTCCTTGCAAACTCATCCATGATCATAACCATCCGTTTTTCAACTCCCATATACATAGGTTCCGTTATAAAAATAGTATCCGTTTCCATTAATTTAATAAATTTATCAGTTTCTCTTAAAATTCTCTCTAAATTAGCATAAGGTTTATCTTTAAAATCACTGATTAAAATAACCGTTCCTTTTTCATTTAAACTATTAAGGTCCCCTATCTTGGTTCTATTAATTGTTAAGTATTTTAACTCTAAAGCCTTATAAATAACATCTTGTAAGAATTTCCCCATGATGACAATCTTCCGATTCGTTTTGGATACTTCATCAAAAATTTCTTGAATTCTATAAATATGAGCTGGTAGTACACTCATGATAATTCGATTTTCATTATCATGTAACACACTTCTAATAAATGAAGCAACTCGATGTCTAGGACTTGTAAATCCTCCATTTTCAGCATACATTGATTCACTCATTAAACATAAAACATTTTGTTTACCAACCGATGCAAGACGTCCTATATCACAGGCAAAATGATTGGTCATTGTTGGATCAAAGATAAAATCTCCTGTATAAACAATTGCTCCATCCTTTGTATTTAAAACATAAAGCGTACTATCTGGGGTTGAATGAGTTACCTCAATTGGGGTAATTGTTACATCACCAAATTCTAACTTCGAATGACTTTTAATTTCTCTTAAGTTTAAAGCTTCAACCTTATCAACGGCAAGTTGAAGTTTCAAAACTTCTAAAGTAAATTTTAAACCATAAATAGGTAATTCAGGTAAATCCATCAAAATATCTGGTAAAGCCCCATAATTAGACTCATGTCCATGTGATAAAAAGACTCCTTTTACTCTTTTAATGTTTTCTTTTAAATAATCATAACTTGGAATTATATAATCAATTCCTAATAATCTATCCTTAGGATATTTAAGACCAGCATCAAATACAAAGATGTCTTTATCAACTTCTACAACATACATATTCTTGCCATCTTCATTTAATCCACCTAAGGCAAATATATTAATTTTACTCATAATCCTCCTTTTAATATTAGTTTTAAACGAACAGAACTAATTTTATCATTTTTTTCATTTTAAATCAAGATAAATATGGCAATCGCTTAAAAATTTTTAAAGATTAACTGATACTTGGAATAATTTCAAATATCAGTTTTTCTATATTA
>CANQJD010000057.1 GCA_947624175.1 uncultured Bacilli bacterium | reverse complement strand
TATTGAACATTGGTATATTCCCATTTTTGTACATGAATAAATTCCCATTTTTGTACATTTAGGTATTGACATTAACATTTCTTGCTTTTCTAACCATTTTTCCTCCATAATCTATTTCTCGATTCTTACCTCAATACTATCATTTCCTAAATCTTCCAAATTTTCAATATGACCTATTCTTGTATAACTATAAGATGTATCAAAACTTTTATAGAATATAACTAAACAATTATTTCCATATAGCATTACATCACCTTTATTAATATGTTTAGGATTTATAGTATTTGTTGGATATTCTACATCCATATAAACATATTTTTCATTACCATTTAATTCATTCATTTCAATATTTATTGGTAAACTTTCTAATAATTTTCTAGTAGTTAAATTATCTTCTAATATTAAACTATAATTTTTATCATTAATAATAACTTTTATTTCCTTAACCATTGAATCCTCCTCAACCTCATTATCTTTATTTATTTCATGAGAATAAGCATTCTTATTAGATAAAATAAAACATATACCTATAATTAAAACAATTACTATAATTATAGTTGCTATAATAAATTTATTTTTTCCCATTTACTAACCTCCCTTAATACAAAAATTTTATTTCTTTTTATTTATCATATTTGGACTTATCAAAAGCTAATATAGGTATAAATATAAAAGGACAATAGACTAATCCAAAAGTAAACCAACAACTTTTATTGAATGCTTTACTTAATTTACTTGATAAAATAATTGCAAAAATTATATAACTTAACATCATCAAACTAACTCTAAAAAAATCAAAATAAACCATATTGGAATAATTATTTATAGAATGTTCATAAAAAACTTGAAACATCTTATTAGTACATATTATATTTAAAATATATTCTATAATTAAAACTATCCAAAGTACAACTAAATAATTTTTATTAGTTATTGATTTAATTAATACATAAATATTATATATTGGTATTAAAGACATCCAACCTGGTTTACCAATTTTTTTATTTATTTTCCATAAAGAAATTTGAATTAAAATAATAATAGAAGGAATAAGTATACAAGTAAAAATATCCATGAATCTTTCAAATCTTCTATCACTATCCGTCTTTAAACTATTAAAAAAGTTTTCGTAATCTTTATTATTAAATTTACTATTGTCAATTTCATTATTAGATAAGAAATTTTTATCAATTTGATTTATCGGTTGTTCTATTGAAACCTGACTACTATTTATAGCTAGATTATTTATTTCATTTTTAGAATTATTTAATGTATTTATATTAATCAATAAAGACATAAATAAAACTATAAAACCTATCCAACTAATAAACTGAATTGTTTTATTTCTTCTTTTTTTTGCTATCAAAAATTTAAATCTTTTTTTCATAGAATACAACCTTTCATAAAATAACAAATTTTAGTTTTATTTGCTTTAATAATATCATTAAATTTTTATTTTTTCAAGATGAAGCAATTTATAGTTAATGTTTTTACTTTATATACATGAATTAAAAAAATCTTCAAATAAAATTTTGAAGACTTAATTATATTTAGTTTAAACTTACTACTAAATATAATAATAACATACTTCTTCTAACTATTCGTTTATGGTAACTTCACCTGGAAGTTCTGGAACTAAAGACAATTTTTCTTTTTCATCTATATATTGATAGTTAAGATTATTTTGATTACTGATTACTGATTTACGAAGTTCTTTTTCTAAATTATCACGAGTATTTTTGGCAATTTTTCCACCTCTTTTGGCAATTTCTTTATTTTGATTTAAACCATAAGGCTTATACTCTTTGGCAAGTTCTCTTGTTGCTGTTTCTCCTAAATCTGTTAAAAGAACTTCTATATCTGACATATTATCTCTTAAAGATTCCTTACGAAGTCCTTTAAATGCTTTATATTCACTAGCTTTCATGCCAGACCATTCTTTATAAATTTCATTAGTTAGAATAGCATATTCTTTATTTTCAGTTATTCCTCCATCTTTCCATACATCTGTAAGTTTCTTTCTATCCTGTATACCTTTAATTCGTTTTAATATCCATTCTTCATCATAACCTTTTGTTCTATACAAATCTATCGCTCTTTGGGCTGCAATTGATGGATCAAATACTTCATCAATTCTTTCACTTCCTAGTTTTGCTAGCCATTTTTTTATAGGCTCCGCATTTCTGCTTGGAATAGATTCTATAATTCGAAACATTCCTTCAATATCACAAACATCAGTTAAGCGATATTTACCATCACTAGCTTTCAATTTCAACTGTCTAGTAATACTAGACGTTTCAAAATTTTCTTCTTTTAATAACTTATTTTTCAACCAATTCCAATATTTTCTAGGTTCTTTACTCTCTGCTAAAACCCCAACAATATCTACAACACTAATATAATATTTTTCTTCTTCCTTATCCCAAATAGTCCTTATTGTTTCATTATTAAATATTTTGTTTATTAAATGCATTTTATCTTGATTCATAATTTAAACCTCCTTGATAATTCTATTATACAAGAATACCATTTGTTTGACAATATATTTTTAAATTATTTTAATATATTTTAGATACAAATATTATGGCATAGAAAAACAAACCATCTAAATGGTCTGCTTATAATTTTTCTAATTATCTAATTTACGATATTCTTCATCTGTTACAGGTTCTAACCATTCGTTTGAAGTATCTTCACCTGGTACTTCTACGGCTATATGGCTGAACCAAGAACTGGGTCTTGATCCATGCCAATGTTTAACATTTGCAGGTATTACAACAATATCTCCTGGAGATAGTTTTCTAACTTCTTTTCCTTTTTCCTGATAATATCCATATCCAGCAGTACAAATTAAAACTTGTCCTCCACCACTTTTAGCATGATGTATATGCCAATTATTTCGACATCCTGGTTCAAATGTTACATTTGCAAAACTAATTCCATTTTCAGTTTTTGTAAGAGGATTTAGATAACTGTTACCTGTAAAATACTCTGCATACGCATCATTTGGTTGTCCTAACCCAAAGACATTTACTTTATTAAATTCTTCTTTATTCATGTTTATCACTTCCATATACTTCCTCAATTAATGGGAAAGTACTCCAAGCTTTTGGCCATCCACAATAAAATGCTAGTTGCGTTACTACTTCAACAACTTCCTCTTTTGTAAGACCATGTTCTTTTCCGATTGCTAAATGGGCTTTTAATTGTGGATATAATCCTTGTGCAAATAATGCTGATATTGTTATTAAACTTCTATCCCGAGCTCCCAATTTATCTTCCCTGCTCCATACCTCCCCAAATAATACATCATCATTTAATTCTGCAAATTTAGGTGCAATATTACCTAATTGCTCTCTACCTGCTGTTTGTTTTTTCATTATTCATCACCTTCCAAACTTTTAAATTTTTCTACTTTCATACTTAAATTATATTTGTTTCTTAAATCTGCTATTTGCCTCATCATTTCTGATTTATGATGAATATCTAGTGCTTCTTCATTCTTCCATCTATCAATGAGCAAAACCATTTCTTCATCATCGAAGGGTAAGAAATATTCATATTTTAGATTACCTTCTTCATTTCTTACTCTATCTACAATGCCACTAGATATCATTTCGTGAGCAAATTTCTTTGCATTACCATTTTCACCTTTATAATAAATATTAATAGTTATACTCATAATTCACCTACATAATAAAGTTTGTAACATCATTTTCTGATACATTGCTTGAAAATATGCGAGCACTTACAAAGTTAAGGTTAGTATATGTACTTTTTAAAGTATTAAAACTATTATTTACACTTGAACCACCTGATGTAGCAAATACATAGATTTTTTTGTTTTCAAGATTGTTTTCTTAAATAAATGTATTGATGATTGTTGGTGCTAAATCCCACCATACAGGGAATCCGATTAAAACAGTATCATAGTCATCAATATTATCAATTTTACTTTTTATTTCTGGTCTTGATTTGGGATTATTCATTTCAACTGATGTTCTACTTTCTTGATTAGTCCAATCCAAGTCCTCATTTGTATATTTGCATGCAGGTTCAATTTCAAACAAATCACCACCTATAATGCTAGCAATTTTACTTGCTACTCCTCTTGTTACTCCACTTGCTGAAAAATAACTTACTAAAATTTTACTCATAAATTCATTCCTCCTTAATAATTTAATCCATTAACCCAATTACTTATTTCATTTTGGTTTGTGGTTGCTGAAAATCTTTCCCCATCTATCCAATTAATATCTTTATTATAATTTTTTAAAGTATTTAAACTACCACTTATACCTGTGCTACCAGAAGTACAAAAAGGTATAATTATTTTACCATCTAAATTATGACTATCTAAAAAAGTTAGAATTATTTTTGGAACATCTCCCCACCAAATAGGATAACCTAAATAAATTACTTCATAATCATCTGTAGTTATATTATTTTTTATTTCAGGTCTAGCCTTTGAATCATTTTGTTCCTTATTTGCTCTTGAATCATCATTTCCATAATTTAAGTCTTTATCTGTATATTTTTCTTTTGGTATTATTTCTATTAAATCTCCATTCGTTGTATTTTTGATATATTCAGCAATTTTTTTGGTTGTTCCAGTTGCTGAAAAATATATGATGGCAACTTTTTTATCATTAAGTGTTCCTTTATCATTATCATTTGTATTTTCATCATGTGTTTCATTACTATTTTCATTTTCAACTATGTTATTATCAAGATTATCAGCAGTTTTTGACTTATTATTAGAACTTATATTCCAAAATACAACTCCTACTGTAACTATTATTACCCCTACAATTAAAACTATTATTTTTTTATTCATTATTATTTCCCTTTCTTATTTCAAATTTAAAATTATTTATAAATATTACTAATGCTATATCATAACACCTCCCTCGAGCAACCTTAATAAATTTTTAGAATATATTTTTTCTTTATCTTCATTGCTAAAAGGTAACTCATCGATAGCACTTTTTATTTCCTTTGTAGCACCATTCGGCATGATTCCAAAGGGAGCATCTGTACCATATAAGACTTTATCTATTCCAAAGTAATATACTGCTAACTCTAGTGCTTTTGTATTTCCAAGTATGGATGTATCTACATAAAATTTTTTAAACTCATCTTTTTTATCCTTCATTATATTATCAATTCTACCTGCAAAGAATGGTATCATAGCTCCTGCATGATGAACAATAATCTTAATGTTTGGGTACTTACTAAATATATCTGCATTTACTAAATCCAACATAGCTTGAGATAACTCATATTCCCAACTAAATACGATATTATTATCAGGTTTTCGTGAGTCGAATACAGGATGAAGTAAAACAAGTAATCCAAGGCATGCACACTTTTTTAAAATTGGTAAGTATTCTTTATCAGCAATACTTTTTCCTAAATGTCTTGTAAAAACTTGAACACCAACAAGTTCTTTTGAAGATGCAATTTCATCTAAAATATGTAGGGACTCTTCAACATTATTAAACGGCAACATCCCAATTCCATAAGGGAACATATCATTATTTTCTCTTACTAAGTTTATAAGTTCTTCGTTTGCTTCTCGACATAATCTTGCTGATTCTTCTCTATCACAATAATCTTCAGCATTGATATTGGCATAACTTATTATTTGTTTAGTCTTACCATTCCATAATTTTCTTCTTACACCTATATCTTTTAAAGTTTCTATGTTCGTAAAAGCATAAGAATCAGGTATCGTAGAATCAATATTTAACATCTTCCCATAGTAATTTGGTAATAAAACATGAGCAAATACATCAATTTTTTCCATATTATTTAATTCCTCCTAGTATCTTTTCTAAACCCATTTTTATCATTTCTTTATCAGTATAAAATTTATATTCAAGTTTAGCATTATTTATTGCTTCTTTCATTTTATCCGTTAGAGAAGTATAAGGATAGATTCCTACTAAAAAAGGTAATATAGTAAATGTAATTTCTTCTGCTTCACTTTCTTTGAGATTAAAGAATTTACATAAGCATTGTTCTAATAAGGAAATAGATTCTTTAAATGCTAATTTAAAATTAGTAATACTTTGGATTCTACTATTTGCTTCCATTTCAAACATATTCATAGAAATAAGTTTTAACAAATTTTTTCGTTTTATCAAAGATTCAGTAATTTTATTTATAAAAACTTCTTTATCTAGTTTTTCATTTTGTAGAAGAGCAGATAAATCTTCGTTCCACTTTAAATATTCTCTTTCAAGAAGTGCTAAAAATATTTCTTCTTTCGTCCCAAAATAATTATAAATAGAAGTTCGACCAACACTTATTTGTTCTCCAATAAGTTTAATATTTATATCTTTAAAATCAAGTTTTTCGTATAGTTTTTCACAAGCATTAATAATTTCTTCTTTTCTTTCATCAACGAGTCGTTTTTCCATTTTACTTATCCTCTTTCTGACACATTGTCAATATAATAATACACCCACAATGACACTATGTCAACACATATTATGCTATTTTTAACTAAAAAATAGCTATTTTAAATTTAGCTATCTTTATTCTCATACAAATTGCAATTTTTTAATATTACTATATCAATTCTACTTATTTATCAATATATTCATATTGAATAGAAATATCAGGATTATTAGTATCACCTGCAAAATATTCCATAGTTATTTCTTCTCCATCTTCTGGATTATTAAAAGTACAAGAAAAATTACCATTTTCAAGTTTCTTGCAAACACCATTTTTAGTTTCTTTAACATTTCCAGAAATAATTTTAACTGATACCATATCTTTAACAATATCAACTATCTTATTATCAGTTAAAGCATTAGCAGTTACTGTTCCAATACCAAGTGTGAATACTACTCCAAATACTAAAACAACTTTTTTCATTTTCTTTGTTTTCATTTTTTCCTCCATTTTATAATTTTCATAACCAATTAATTGATTTGTCATTTTTTTAATTTGGTATGTATCAATTTTATTCATTATATTTCCTCCTTTAATTTTTTTCTAATCCGATAAAGTTTTATTTTTATCCCACTAGAAGTTAATTTAAGTTTTTTTGAAATTTCTTTAATTTTATACCCATCAACATAATAAAGAGTAAAAATAGTTTTTTCTATATCACTTAATTCTTCTAATTTTTGTCTTATAAAAATTTGTTCAAAAATAATATCATTATTAAAAGTTATATTATCTGTTATTAGTTCTTCTTTTAATTCAAAAGTTACTTTTTTATTTCGTAGTTTGGAATAAACACAATTTCTAGTAATAGCTGAAAGATATGATTTTAAATCTTTATTAATATTATCTTGATTTTTCCATAATAGATAGAAAACATCTGCTACTATTTCCTCTTTATCTTGATATGGTAAAGAAGTACCAACAATGTTGTTTACTATTTTAAAAACATAATTTGAATATTCATCAATTATTGTTTCTATATTAAATTTAATATTATTTTTCAAATTGATACCTCCCACAAGTCGACTCACTATATAGATGTTTTAAATTAAATAATGGTTACAAAAAATTAAAAAAATATTTAATTTTACCATAAAAAGCAAATCTCATATAGAGTTTGCTCATATAAATTGCAATTTTTAATGTATATCCATTTTTAGAGAATTATAAGTGTAAGTTTTCTATTATGTTCTTCATTTCTTGTTCTGTTGAATTTTTTCCAATCATTTCATATAAAACATTATCATAACAGAATATTGCAGTTAGTCTTTCGGCACTCCAATCATTAGAAAATATAATAACTTTAACACCCAAATTATCAGAAATATAGGTATTTTCTAACTCTTTTTCACCTGTTGCATCTAAACCTTCTTGAAAAGCAGAAACAAAACCACTATCAGCATTCTCATTTAACATAGAAATGGATACTGATATAAATTTTTCTTCGCTTTGATAAATAAATTTTGGATACCAAATATCAATTCTTCCTATTGTTCCATCATTGTTTAATTCTGTATTATAATACATCTTTTTACTTGTTGCATTATCATAATTAAGAATTTTAAAACCTAGCATATCTTCAATTTCATTTTCGGTCATTTCAGTTCTATTATCATTTTTTACTTTTTTGGCAGTAGTTGGTATTTTTTTAAAAACACCATTTTCAATTATTGTTTCTTTTTCACCATTTTTAAATTCAATATTGGATGACCACATATTTTGAAAAAATTGCTTTATTTCTTTTGCATATACTACTGATAAAGATAAAGTACATACCATAATTGCACTTAAACCTAAATATACTAATTTTGTAAACCATTTTTTCTTTGTTTTTTTGTTAATTGTCATATCAAAAATTTTCCTTTCTAATTCATTAGAAACACAGATGTTTGCAAATTCATCTTTAAATTTCTTATTCATTTTTTATGCCTCCTTTAAGCACATCTTTAAGTAGAGTTCTACCACGAGATAATCTCGTTTTTATTGTTGCCTCCTTAATGTTTAATATTTCTGCAATCTCCTTTATTTTATAATCTTCATAGTAAAATAAAAACAAAACAATACGATATTTTTTTGGTAATTGAAATAACGAATCTATAAGTCCTATATCTTTTTGCTTTTCTTTATCTATTGCAATATTTTCTTCTTTTTCAGTTATAGGAAACATTTTTCTTTTCCATGCAGATAAAAATAAAGTTTTACATTCGTTTATAGTTACTCTTGTTAACCACTTTTTGATACATATATCATCTTCAAATCTATCAAAATTTTTATATAATTTGATAAATACAGATTGTACTATATCATCAGATTCTAAATAGTTTTTAGTGTAACTAAATGCTAAACGATAAACATCATTTTTAAAGAGATTAAATATTCTTGTGTATTCCTCATCCATAATAAATCTCCTTTCTTTGAAAAGCCTTTTCACTATAATAACTAAATTAAAAATGAAAAAGTTTCATTTTTAAAAAAAATTTAAATTTCTATATGATTATTAAAAGCAATTTCCAAATATTTTTTTATTAAACTAACATTTTGTTAATGTCAATACCTAAATGTACACATTTGAAGTATAGAAACTTTTAAATCTATGTAAGCATGAATATTTTTTATATCTATTTACTACTTTCTTATCAAAAATTATATCAAAAAAGCAAATCTCATATAGAGTTTGCTCATGCAAATTATAATTTGTAAATATAATCTACCAAGGTAAAATAAAATAAAAAATTAATGCACTTAATACAATTCCGACAATATAGATTTTTTTATATTTAGCCCTTTTAAAAAATTCTATTCCAAATACAAGAGTTCCTACAATATCCATTATTAATTGAAACAAGAATGTAAATGTATTGTGCTGTAATATATTATAAAAAATTGCAATTATTTCTGCTACTAATGCACCTACTGGTAAAGAATACAACAATGAACTTAA
>CANQJD010000056.1 GCA_947624175.1 uncultured Bacilli bacterium | reverse complement strand
AATTGCATCAAAAATCATTAGAGAACGTAAAACTGGTCGAATAGCATAATTGCGTCCCGAACAATAAAAAGGCATAAGCTCCCCATCTGCATGTACACCCCAAACATCACCTTCCGCTTCAGAAGACAATGTATAAGCTCCTACTCGACCTTTCAAACTATTATCATCAACTGCTATATAAGTGCAACTATCTTCACAATAACCACCAGTCAAAATAACTAAATCAGTTATAGCAGATTTTGTTCCGTATTTTTTAAAAACATCTAATTGTTTTTCACCATAAACTTCTTCTTTAGTAAGTAAAGTTAACTCTTGAGTAATTTTCATAAACTATCACCTTTTTAAGTTATATCATATCGCATCTTTTGATATTTATTCAACTATATTATTGTTGCTATCAAACTTTATATTTAAAAACTTCCTACTAGCAAGATAATCACACATATGAACAAAACTTTCATATTTGGTTTTTGGAACTGGTAATATCTCATTCCCATCATAATCTTTATTCCAAGGTCCCATATGAGATTCAATTACTTTACCAACAAATTTAACTTCATCATCAGTTAACTCTAATTTATCTTTATTATCAATAATGTAATCTTTGATTAAAGTTGGATGATTAGCTTGGGTATAACGATTATGAGTTAACCCACTTTTCAAACCATCATGTAAAATTAAAGCCATAAGCATTAAATCTTTTTCATTAGCTGTATATTTATCTCCAATAACAGGATCTAAAAGTAACTCATGCCCAATTCGAACAGCTGCTTTAACATGTCTTACCAAACCAGCATCTCCTAACGTAAATTCAGGATGATACTTACCAGTCGATGATGCTGGTATTTGGAAGAAATAATCTGGAAGTAAATTAATCATTACCTCACATGACTTTCTAATCTTTAAATTCTTAATAAATCCTAACTCTTTTTTAAAATATTCAATCTTTTCCATTACTACTCTCCTACAAAATTAATTAAAATACTATTTTCAATATATATTTTATCATAACTTATATAAATATTACCACCCTTATCGATTAATTTTTTATCTTTTATTAAATCTTTAATATTATATAAACTATCTAATTCGACATGATACTTATTATAAAATTCTTTCTTATTAATTCCTTTAATTAATCTAAAACCTAATATTAAAGCATAACTTAAAATATCATTTTTATCTAATTTTTCAATTTCAGAATAATAATCTCCTTCTAAATACTTTTTAAAATTATTAGTATTGGTTGTTCTTGTGTTTCCAAGAAAACTAGCACTGGCAAGACCAAATCCATAATATTCTGAGTTTGCCCAGTAAACTAAATTATGTTTAGATTCATAGCCTTCTTTTGCAAAATTAGATATTTCATAATGAAAATAACCATGTTTTTTTAAAGTCTTTCTAATTAAATCATACATTAAATAGTCTTTATCTTCATCGATTTCTTCTTCACCTTTAAGTTTTAAAATAGTCTTATCTTCAATCATTAAAGAATAAGTTGAAATATGTTGAACATCTAAACTTAATAAATTATCTAAATCTTTCTTTAAATCTTCTAAACTTTGATTTTTTAAAGCATAGATTAAATCAACATTTATATTATTAAAACCAAATTCTTTTAATAATTTTATTTTATCTTTTACTAAAGAAAAATCATGACATCTTCCTAAATACTTTAAACAATTAATATTAGTTGACTCAACTCCCATACTGATACGATTAACTTTATTTTCTTTAAATAATTTAATCTTGTCAAAAGTTAAATTTTCAGGATTAACTTCGATTGTAAATTCATAGTCATCTTGAAACTTGAATACTTTTAAAATTTTAAATAGTTCTTTTAAATCACTTATATCTAAAGAACTAGGAGTGCCTCCTCCAATATATAAAGTTTTAAGAATTTCTCCTTGATATCTTTCTTTAATCTCTTTTTCTAAGGTATTTAAATAATCGGTAACCATTTTTTTATTATAATAAAATTTTGTAAAAGCACAATAGGTGCAAATATGACTACAAAATGGAATATGAATATAAACTGAACTAGCCATCGATTTCCTCATCTCTTAAAACCGTTAGGAAGGCTTCTTGAGGTATTTCAACATTACCAATTTGTTTCATTCGTTTTTTACCTTCTTTTTGTTTTTCAAGAAGTTTCTTTTTTCTTGAAACATCTCCACCATAACATTTTGCTAATACATCTTTTCGCATCGCTTTAATATCGGCTCGAGCAATAACCTTAGAACCAATTGCTGCTTGAATTGGAACAACAAAGAGTTGTCTTGGAATAATTGCTTTTAAGTTATTTACAACCACTTTTCCTCTATTATATGCAAAGTCTTTATGAACGATTGTTGATAAGGCATCAACTAATACTCCATTTACCAAAATGTCCATTTTTACTAAATTACTAGGTTTATAACCAATTAATTCATAATCAAATGAAGCATAGCCTTTGGAAATACTTTTTAATTTATCAAAGAAATCATAGACAATTTCGGATAAAGGTAATTCATAATGTAAGATAGCTCTTTCTGGTGTTAGATATTCTAAAGTTTTATAGATTCCTCTTTTATTTTGACATAATTCCATTAAAGAACCAATATATTCACTTGGAGTAAATATATTAGCAAGAATATACGGTTCGCTTATCGTTTTAACTTTGGTGATTTCAGGTAGTTTTTGAGGAGAATCAATTTTTATAACTTCCCCATCAGTTTTTAAAACTTCATAGATAACCGAAGGAGACGTAGCAATTAAATTCAAATTGAATTCTCTTTCTAATCTTTCTTCAATGACATCCATATGTAAAAGTCCTAGAAAACCACATCTAAAACCAAAACCTAATGCTTCACTTGTTTCAGGTTCAAAAGTTAAACTTGCATCATTTAATTTTAATTTTTCTAAAGCGTCTCTTAAATCATTATATTTATTCGTTTCGGTTGGATATAATCCAGTAAAGACAACTTGTTGCATAGGTTTATAACCAGGTAAGGCTTCCGTGCAGGGATTTTTCGAATTAGTAATGGTATCTCCAACTTTAACATCACTTATATTTTTAATGGATGCTGCAATATATCCAACTTCTCCACTTTTTAAGCTATCAACTTTTAAAAAGTTTGGATTATAAACAAATAATTCGGTTACTTCATAAGTAGAACCTGTTTCTAAGAATTCAATTTTATCTCCGACTTTAAGTTCCCCATCAACTACTCGGGCTAATGTTAGAACACCTCTATATGAATCATATAAACTATCAAAAATCAAGGCTTTCAAAGGTAAATCCGGGTCACCACTAGGAGCTGGTACTTTCTCAATTAACGTTTCAACTACTTCTTTAATCCCTTCTCCTGTTTTAGCACTTGTTAAAATAATTTCTTCATCTTTAAAACCAAAAGTATCAATTAATTCTTGTTTTACTTTCTTTATATCAGCACTTGGTAAATCAATTTTATTAATAACTGGAATGATAGTTAAGTTATTATCAAGAGCTAAATACATATTAGCAATCGTTTGAGCTTCAACTCCTTGGGTTGCATCAACAACTAATATGGCTCCATCGGATGCTGCCAAGCTACGACTTACTTCATACGAAAAGTCAACATGACCTGGAGTATCAATTAAGTTTAAAGTGTAATCTTCTCCCTTATAATGATAATTAAGTCTTACAGTATTTAATTTAATAGTTATTCCTCTTTCTCTTTCAATATCCATGTTATCAAGCATTTGTTCTTTAACTTCTCTTTTACTAATAGCATTTGTTATTTCTAAAATACGATCAGCTAAAGTTGATTTACCATGGTCTATATGAGCAATAATCGAGAAATTTCTAATATTTTCTTGTTTCATATACATCACTCGAGATTATTTTATCATATATTTTAGAAAATCGTTTATTTTTTTCTAAATTTAATTAAAAAAACTCTACTCAAAGTAAAGTTATTTATCTATTTAAATTTATCCAAAACTAATTTTTTATCCGTTTCTGTTGGGTTATTTAAAGTCTTAGCAATTTTTTCAATTTCAGGATAAATTTTATTAAATATACTTGCTATATCAATACTATCTTCATTTTCATAACGTTTAGCAATATAGTTTAACATAAATTTAATTAATTTAATATTTTCTTTTTCTAAAATAGATTCTTTATAAACAAATTTATCTTTTAAATCAACTTCTCGTTTATAAATATTATTATGAAACTCCCGACCACATATTAAACAAGTATAGTCATCTCCATACATTCCTTCATAACTATCAAAATTTACAGCCAATAATTCGTGACGACAATTAGTTTTATTAATCTTTCCTTCTAAATACTTTTTAGGTTCAAACATATTATCACTCTCCTATTTAAAATATAACATTAATTAAATTATCAGTAAATAGAATTTACTATATTTTACAAACTATTTTGATTAAAAATAGTATATATAAATATTAATGTATATTATTTGCATTTTCTCATAAATATTATTGACAAATAATATCAAATATGATACTATTTAGTTATTGGAGCGAAAGCTTTGGGGTTCGTAGTATTGCGGACGGTTAAGGATGGCATTAGTCATCTTTTTCAGTTTATAAAAACTTTACCATTTCTGATAAAGTTTAATATATCTAATTTTCTAACATATCTAAAATTTCTTCTTCATTTAATATAGGAATTCCAAGTAACTTAGCTTTCTCATATTTACTACCAGGATTTTCTCCTAAAACTAAATAATCGGTTTTTCTACTAACTGATTCGATGACTTTACCACCATTTGTAATTATCATATCTTTAAGTTCATCTCTTTTAATGTTTAAAGTACCAGTTATAACAAAACTTTTATCTTTTATTTTAGCATTCTCGATAACTTTGCCTAAATATTTCATATTAAGACCTAAATCTTTTAATTCCTCGATTAATTTTAAGTTTTCTTCATCACTAAAATATTCTTTTAAACTTTTAGCAATAATAGAACCAATATCAGGAATACTATTCAAATCTTCTAAACTTGCATTCATTAAGGAATCCATATCAACAAATTTGCGAGCCAATATGGTTGCCGTTTTTAATCCAACATGTCTAATACCAAGAGCAAATAATAGTCTCTCTAAAGAATTCTTTTTAGATTCTTCTACTTCCTTAAGTAAGTTTTGAACACTCTTTTCTCCAAAACCTTCTAATAGCATTAATTCATTTGTATATTTTTCTAAATGGTAAAAATCGGGAATTCTTTTTACAAATCCTAAATTATACATATCTTCAACCGTATTTTCACCAAATCCGGTTAAGTCCATGGCTCCTTTTGAGGCAAAATGAATTAAAGATTCAATATGTTTAGCATCACATTTCGGATTAACACAGTAATAATTACTATCTTTTTGAACAAGGGGCTCGCCACAGATTGGACAAGTATCAGTCATCTTGAATGGAACTTCGACTCCAGTTCTTCTTTCATATTTAACACTTTCAACTCTTGGGATAACATCCCCGGCTTTAATAATTACAACATAATCTCCTACTCGAATATCTTTTTCTAAAACATATTCTTCATTATGAAGAGTTGCTTTTGAAATTGTTGAACCCATTACATTTACTGGTTCTAATATCGCATTAGGTGTTACTTGTCCCGTTCTTCCAACGGTAAAAATTATATCTTTTAATTTAGTAACAACTTCTTCAGGTGGAAATTTATAAGCGGTTGCCCATTTTGGATATTTAACGGTACTACCAAGTCGCATTTGATCTAAAATATTATTAAGTTTAATAACTACTCCATCGATATCATAAGGTAAATTTGGTCTTGCTTCCGTTTTTTCAGCAATGTAATTTAATATACCATCGATTCCATCAACTAATCTATTATTAGGATTCGTGACAAAACCTAACTCTTTCATAAATTCTAAAGCTTCATAATGGGTTTCGATTCCATAATCAAGAGGATTTGGAAGATGGTACAAGAATGCATCAAGATTTCTTTGAGCCGCAACACTACTATCTAATTGTCTAATTGAACCACTGGCTAAATTCCTGGCATTCTTAAATGGTTCTAATCCATTTTTAATTCTTTCTTGATTTAACTTTTCTAATGTTTTTTTACTAATATAAATCTCGCCTCGAACTTCAATGTCAATTGGCTTCTTTAATTTTAAAGGAATTGTTTTAATCGTTTTAACATTATCCGTTATATCTTCACCAACTACTCCATTTCCTCTGGTTGCAGCATATAAAAGTTCACCATTTTTATATTTTAAAGAAACACTCAAACCATCAATTTTAAGTTCACAGACATATTTCGGGATAATATTTTCTTTTCTAATTCGATTATCAAAAGTAATAATATCAGATTCGGTAAACACATTAGAAAGTGATAACATAGGGAGTTCATGGGTGATTTTAGCAAAACTTTCATTGACCTTGCCACCTACTCTTTTAGTTGGAGAATTAGGATTGGCGAGTTCTGGATACATCTCTTCAAGTTGAATTAATTCTCGCATAAGTCGATCATACTCACTATCATCAACTGATGGACTATCTAAAGTATAGTATTCATAATTCAACTGGTCGATAATCGACATAAGCTCATGCATTCTTTTTTCAATATCTTCTTTATTCATATATCTTGCCACCTACTTCCATAACATCCTTGAAATCTTCATCAAAAGTCATTGATAAATCTTTAATTTCCTTATCTAAACTTTCTTTAGTATGTGGTCCATAGATGGTTCCATCTACATAATAAATCATATAATAATTACCATCACTTAATTTAAGACAAATAACATCACTGTTGTATTTAAATTCTTTGATATTATAATCTAAATCATTTATTTTGAAAATTTCAGAATCTTTATATAATTTAACATCACCATTAGTACTTCTAATAACATAACCATCATATAAAGTGTAAGAAAAGTTCTTATCATTACTACAAGCTGTTAGAAAGAAAAAAGAAAGCAAAAGCACGAAAATTGTAATTTTACTTCCATAAGTCATGTGGGTACTCTCCTTTCTCAATTAGTTTATTAATATCCCTTACTACCATTTCTTTATCTTCTCGGTAAGTAACACCTAACCATTTATCAGTTGATTCTAAAACATAAACTTTTTTACCATGATTTTTAATTTCATCAAAGACTATATCTGGTATTAAATATTCGCATTTGGTTAAATCATCTTTATTCTTTTCAAAGAAGGTAACAATTCCATTCTTTAAAGCCTCAAACATTGCTGGGGTAAAACCAAAGAAATTCATGGATACAAGTGCATTAGCATCTACTTCAAAACTATCTCTTCCATCAAGTGGACTTGCAATAATCTTCCCATCAACCTTTTCAATTGAAGACTCAATGATATTTGTTAGATATTCTCCTTCACTTTCACAAACTCCTCGTTTAACACTTCCATTTTCAGTCATCGTGTTTGAAACCCTAAAAGCAACCATGGAATAGCAATCCTTATCATCCGACTTATCAAAGAAATCTTTAATTTTCATGTAAGCATCTCGCCCATAGAAATCATCAGAATTAATCATGACAAAGTTTGAGTCAACTACATCTCTTGCTGCTAAAACGGCATGACCTGTTCCCCAAGGTTTGGTTCTCTCACTTGGAATATTTACTCCCTCTGGAATATCTTCGATATCTTGGAAAGCGTACTCAACTGGAATCTTGCCTTCAATTCTTTTACCTACCGTTTCTCTAAATAAATCATAATTTTCTCTTTTGATAATAAATACTACCTTGGTAAATCCAGCCTGAATAGCATCATAGATTGAATAATCTAATAAAAACTCTCCATTAGGACCAATTGGTTCTACTTGTTTTAACCCTCCAAATCTTGAGCCCATTCCAGCTGCAAGGATTACTAATGTTAATTCTTTTTTCATAATTCATCACACCTTTCTTAAACTTTTATGACTATAAATTAACGTTTTTATACCATATGGTAATTTAAAAGCAATTTTAAGTAATGTCCTTTGAGGATCTTTTTTATTAGGAATTATCTCAACAACTTTTCCAACCCCAAAGTTTTCATGATATACAAAGTCTCCAACTTCATAATCCATTTCTTTTTCTTCGTAAGTATCACTTAATTTAACTTTTTCTTCTTTATTACTATTATAAACCATTTCCTTGGAATTTGCATCAATTATTTTTATACCAATATTATCAAGTAAATTATCATCGATTTCCGAAATAAATCTACTAACTGGATTTACCTGGTCTTTTCCATATAAAAGTCTAATCCTGGCATTGGTCATATAAAGTTTCTTTTTACATCTTGTAATTGCAACATAACAAAGTCGTCTTTCTTCTTCTAATTCTTCTTGACTAAACATCGAGTTAGCATGTGGAAATATATTTTCTTCCATTCCAACTAAAAAGACATAATCAAATTCTAATCCTTTAACCGCATGAATAGTCATCAAAGTAACCGCATCATGAACATCTTTAACCTCCGTATTATCACTTATCAAACTAACATTAAGTAAGAAATCTTCTAAAGAAATAACTCCTTCACTATCTTCAAAAGTTTTAGCAACGGACTTAAATTCTTCTAGGTTTTCAAGTCTAACTTCACTTTCTAGTGTCTTTTCATTCTTATATTCATTTTTTATTCCTGATTTTTCTAAAACTAAATCGATAAATTCAGTTAAAGGCATCGTATCTTTAACACTTCTTAATTCTTCAATTAAACTTTTAAATAATAATTCTTTACCACTTGTAATGGCCTCATATAAACTAGAGTTCTTTAAACTAGCCATAGCCATTAGATTACTAATCGTCTTCTCTCCAATTCCTCGCTTTGGAACATTGATAATTCTTTCTAAACTAACATCATCATTTGGATTATGAATAAGTCTTAAATAAGCAAGTAAATTTTTAATTTCAGCTCGATTATAGAAATTAACACCGCCTACTATTTTATAAGGAATATTCGTTTTTAAGAATCCATCTTCAAAACTTCTTGATTGAGCATTAGTTCTATATAAAACAACGATATCATTTAAACTTACTCCGTTATCTACTAACTCTTTTACCTTAGAAGTTACAAACTTTACTTCATCAAAAGAAGATGAAGCTCTATAATAACTTATCTTATCTCCAATATCTAAATTTGAAAATAAATTTTTCTCTTTTCTGTTGATATTATGTCTGATGACACTATTAGCTGCCTCTAATATCGTTTTAGTACTTCGATAGTTTTCTTCAAGATTAATTATTTTAGCATTTTTATAATCTTTTTCAAAATTTAAAATATTCCTATAATTGGCTCCCCGAAAGCCATAAATAGCCTGATCAGCATCTCCAACACAGCAAATATTTTTATATTTACTTGCTAATAATTTGGTAAGTCGATATTGAGCTTCATTAGTATCCTGATATTCATCGATTAAAATATACTTAAACTTTTCTTGATAACTCTCTAAAATATCTTTTCTTTCTTTAAATAACTTAATTGGTAAAATAAGTAAATCATCAAAATCTAAGGAATTATTTTTATTTAAACTATCTTCATATTTAATGTAAACATCTGATACTATCTTGTCAAAATCGGTCATCGCTTGTTTTTTATAATCTTGAGGGCTTACTAATTCATTTTTTAAACTACTAATTTTATTTCTTATTCCTCTCGGATTATATTTATCGGTATCTAAATTCATATTTTTTAAGATTTTCTTAACTATTGTTAAAGAATCATCACTATCAAAGATAACAAAGTTTTTATCATAACCAAGATATTCAAAATTCTCTTTAATTATTCGAAGTCCAAAGGAATGAAAGGTTGAAATTTGCATCGTTCTGGCAAAATATCCAATTAACTTATAAATTCTATCTTTCATCTCTCCGGCAGCTTTATTGGTAAATGTAATAGCCAAGATATTATCTGGGTCCACCCCATGTTCTATTAAATAAGCAATTCTCGTTGTTAAGACTCTTGTTTTACCACTTCCAGCTCCAGCTAACACTAAAAGAGGTCCATTTATATATTCTACGGCTTCTTTTTGTTTTTCGTTTAAATTTTCTAAAATGTTCATAATCATACCTCTATATCATTTTAACAAATTATTAAATTAAAGTCCATCTAGATTAGAAAATTTCTAAAAAAAACTATCTAATTCATAAGGTTCTTCCGATAGTTTGTTTAAAAGTAACAAAAGATGAGTTAACTTGTCTTTTTTTGTGGATTAAGAATATCTTCA
>CANQJD010000055.1 GCA_947624175.1 uncultured Bacilli bacterium | reverse complement strand
ATATCTACCATATAATGAAAATAATGAGACAGATTATATTTATAAATTAGTGAATGTAAATCTTGATTATTTTAAAGAAATAAGTTATAATGAAGTAGATAACTCACAAAAGTTTTATAAATTACTAACAATTAGTAACTCAAAAGACTTACGAGAAATCTTGGAGAGTGAAAGAATGCTAAAAGAATATGGCAAAAGATTAGTAGAATATTCTAAAAACGAAAGGAAGGATTATATGGATGCAGCATTAGACAACTATTTAAGAGAACTAGATATTAGACTAGGTGGAAAACATGAGGGTTTAGTAGAAGGTCGTGCAGAAGGTCGTGCAGAAGGCCGAAACGAAGAAAAAATGGAAATAACTATGAATATGATTAATGAAAATTTTGGTTATGAAGTTATTTCTAAAATAACTGGTCTATCAATATCAGAGATTGAAGAATTGGTTAAAAACAATAAAGATAAGAATTAAGGGAAACTTAGTTCTTATTTTTAAATTTATTCTTGACTATTTCATACAAATAAGTTACAATGGAATAAATAAAGTACAAAGACTTGCTAAATTATTAATAATTGATAACTTAAATGACTTGTGAAAAAATAGGAGGTAAAAGAATGCTAAAAGAAAATGTTAAAAATGAAAGAAAGGATTATTTGGATCCTACATTAGATAAGTATTTAAGAGAACTAGATATTAGACTAGGTGGAAAACATGAAGAAAAAATGGAAATAGCTATGAATATGGTTAATGAAAATTTTGGTTATGAAATTATTTCTAATGCAACTGGTCTATCAATATCAGAGATTGAAGAATTGGCTAAAAGTAATAAAGATGAGGATTAAGGAAACTTGATTCTTTTTTTGTTATTATTAAAAAAATAAAAAACATCTAAATTAAATATTGTCAAATGGAAAAGTTTATGGTATTATTATTTATATAATAAGGGATAGTGGTGTCTAGTGAATAATAGTTTGGCCAAATTATTAGCATACATAGAACCTAAAATCGCAAATATTGGAGAAAACCGAGTTGAGATTAAATCTTTAAGTGAAGTTTTAAAAACTATAACAGAGATAGTTGAACTCGGGAAAAAGTCTTATTTAGAAATATTAGATTACTACGACCAAGATTTCATTATTAGATGTTTAAAAATCTATAATGAAACAAATGATGATTTAATATCTAAATACAAGTCTTGTAAATATTTGCTAGAAAATCAAGATAATAACATGAAAGAGTTACCACAATACCAGGATGCCATCAAGTATATGGATTTTCTAATCAATTACTTGAATGAATTATGGCAAAAAGTAACAGAGGAATATAACCTTAAAAGTGATAACTTAAAAAATCAAGAATTACTTAATAAATATTATTTAATTCTAAAAAGTGATAATGTTTTTATCAAAGATGCTTTAGAGTTCATAGACTTTCTTAATAAAGTAGAATTTACTTTAGAAGAAAGGTACGAAATACTTTTGTATGTTAATAGATGCAATATTAAAAATTATAGTATGAATACTGATAGCAAAGATATGTTTGTAAATGATATTAACTTTGCTGAAGTTAAAGCATTATTAGAAAAAAATGCTTATTTAATAGATAAGAATATGAATTTAAACTTTAAAGAGGAAAATATAATTCAAGATGGGAAGATTAATCAAGAATATATATTCAATAAGAAAAAATATCTATTAAATAAAATCTATCAGTTATTTGAAACATTTGAGTATGATGAAATAACTAAATACTATAAAGAATATAAAACTTTAGATGATTATGAAGAAGAGTTTAAAAAACAAGATGTAAGTTTTGAACTTAATCGTGATAAAAAATTAATCTTTGTAATGGAAAATGGTAAATCATTAGTAAGAAAATATTTAGAAGAATGTAATCCAATTTATCAAGGACCAATTTATAAAAACTTATTAGATATTGAAAGTGATAAGGAATATAAAATACCGGATTATTATTACAATGATACATACTTATATATAAAACCTGAATTTGTAGTTAAAACAGTTTATACTTATTTAAAAAATGGTTATGTGTTAGTTTTAGGAGTAATTGATAGAAAAACACCTTTAAAAACTTATTTATACAAAAATCGTGATATATTAGAAGTTTTAAGAGAAAAAGATAATCTTGAAATTAACGATAACGAAAGAGATTTATTATTAAAAGATTTAAAAATTGATGATTTAGTCATGACAATAGACTTAAATACTTTAGATGTAAAAATGGAGGAAGAAAATGCAAGATAAATTATATAAAATATTAAAAATTAGAATTGATTCAATTAATAGAAATATTGATAACTTAAATTATTTAAATAGTGAATTAGAAAAGAATAATAATGATTTAAACTATATTGAAGATAAGATTAGTTTATTTGGAAATAATAATGTTTTGGCTTTTGATAGTTTAAGTCGAGATGAATTTGAGAAAGTTTTGTTGATGCTAGACCCTAGTGTTGCTGAAATTTTCCAAGATAAGACTTGTAATTATCAAGGTATTATGTATATTATTCAAGGTATAAGACAAGGAATTAGTTTGGAACTTACGGATGTTCAAGCTAATGCTATTCAAACTTTTATAGGAGAAATGATAAATAAAAAAGCATCTTTAGAAGATGTAATCTCAAATCTTAATGAAAGTAAAAAGCGGTTACCTGAAACAGAAATGAGTGTTTTAAATAATGATCTTAAAAAGTTTCAAACAATTGTTTCTAAATTAGAGGAGAACTTATATATAATTGAAATAGATGATATAATCGAATCTTTAGAGTTTGCTAATACTCCTCTTGAAGAAAAAGTTTTAATCTTTGAATTCCTATTAAAATACAATAGTGCTATTTATGAAACTAATCAAACTCCAACTCCTGAAGTTAAGAGTGAAGATGATTATGCTTTAAATGAAATAGATGTTCCAGAGTTCCATTATGAACCAATTAATATCTATGATGAAGTGACTGGTAAAGATGAGACTAAGGAAGTAAAAGAAGAAAAAGAGGAAATCGAAGAAAAGAAAGTAACTCCAGTTGTTGAACTTGATAAAACGGAAAGAATTCCAATTATCAAGAAAGAAGATGACTTCCCCTTCCCTACTTTCCATGAAGATACAATAAAAACACCGGAAGTTGAAGTTCCAAAGGCTCCTGTTGAAGTAAAGCCTATTGAAATTCCATCTCCTGTTGTTGAACCAGTTGCACCTATTGTTGAGCCAGTTGTTCCTTCTATTCCTACTCCACCTAAAGAAGAAGTAAAAGAAACTAGTACTCAAGAATTAGAAGATATAATTGGAAAAATAGATGCCAAACTAAAAGAAATGGAAAATGATACTAAAGAAGCAAATGTTCCAGAGGTTCCTTCAGTACCTGAAGAAGTTAAAGTTGAGCCTGAAGAAGAAACAGCAGTTAATACTCTAAATGATACTGATAAAGTTAAAGAAATCCTAACTGAAGAAGGAATTATTCCTGATACTTTAGAAAATTTAGGGCAAATGAATGAAGGTAATGTTAAAGAAGTATTAGAATTATTGAAAGAAAATGATTTACTTGATAATTTTAAAACTAAACCTACTCTTTTAAGTCAAACCTTATTAGTTCAAGGTAGTGAATTAAAACTAATGATGGCAGCAATCAATGATATCTTTGATAAGAAAGAAAGAGCAAAAGTTTGGGAGATAATTACAAGTGCTATCCCTACTCTATTTACAAATGAAAAAGTTATAGATGATTTCTTAAAAAATATTAATTTCTATCGTGAACATAACATTAATTTAATTAATTTATTTGATAACTACAGAGAATTATTAATTCTTGAAAATGCTACCCTTTTAAATAACTATAATCTAACAAAAGATTATAAAATAGCTTTAAATGATGATAATGTTAAATACTTACTTGGTAATAAAAGAGTTTTAACAAATCTAGATTATTATATTGAAGCTAAAGGTGGCGAGAAAGGGTTACTAGGACATGAAGAAGCCTTTGATGGAATTAGTTATATTACTAAAAACCCTTATAAATTAAATAATATAACTAGAGATACTTTAATGAAATTAAGATATCAAACTGAAAATAATCAAAAGATATATGGTAATAAACCTGGTATCTTATCTGGTGAAATTGCTAATCCAAAAGTAGATGTTCTAAACTTACCAGTTGATTATAAAAATTTATATTTTGACAAAGAATATACATTTACAAGTAAAGAAGATTTAGAAAAATATGCAGAAGAATTATCTTATAAAAAAGATTTTGATTTAACAGTTTCTGAAAATATCTTAAAACTAGATAATAAATATAAAGTTGATGATTTAAGATATAAGATTAACGATTTAATCTTCTCAAGACTTAAAACAATTAGATTATATAATTTCTTTATAACTAAAAATATTCCAGTTAAAGAAGCGATGCTTATTGCTCTTACATATAACAGTGTAATTAAAAGAGATGAATATTTAGCACTTGAAAGTGAAATTACTAGTTTATTAGAAGGAGGTAATTAAGATGGACTTTTTAAAGGAAAATGGTTTTAGTGATAGTGATATAAAAGATATTATTGATAATAACTATGAAAATATTTTAACAAATATTAATTCAAATCATGAAAATGTTCAAACTATCATAGATTATTTATTAGGGATTGGAATTGAAAGAGAAACAATTAAAGAAATATTCATGTATCAAATTGGGTTATTCTTTAAAACCAAAAGTGAAATTGAAGCCTCATTTGATGAATATGAGTTAGAATCAGTTGTTAAATCTCTTAATTATGACCCAGATAGTGTTGAATTAATTGATTTTATCTAAAAAAATACAAAAATTGCTTGCATTTTAAGAAAAGTTGATGTAAAATAACAAGAATAAGAAAGGAGTAACTATATTTATATTGGAATTTAGTTGCTCCTTTTTATTTTTTTACTATAGGAGTGGTATGGAACATTATTTTACTAATTCAGATAATTTAAAAAGTGAAATAAAAGAATTTAAAGTTAGAGTTCAAGATATAGAGTTTAAATTTAAAACGGATAATGGAGTGTTTTCTAAAGGAGAACTTGATTATGGAACTTGGTTACTGATTACTACCATATTAAAACTTGATATAAAAGGGTTTGGTTTAGATATGGGATGTGGCTATGGAGCAATAGGAATTATTCTTGCTAAATTAAAAGATATAAAAATGGATATGATAGATGTTAATAAAAGAGCCTTACATCTTACCGAGTTAAATGCTAAAGAAAATGAAGTTTTGGTTAATCCTTATTTAAGTGATGGGATGAATAATGTTAATGATATATATGACTTTATCGTGAGTAATCCTCCAATTAGAGTTGGGAAAGAGAAACTTTATTCCTTATTTAAAAATAGTAAAAATCATTTAAAAAAAGGGGGAGTTATATATATGGTTATAAGAAAAGAACAAGGGGCTAAATCATTTATCAAAGATTTTCAAAATATCTATCAAATAGAAGTATTAGAGAAAAGTAAGGGGTTTTATATTTTGAAATTAGAAACTTAAACTGTCAAGATAGAAAAAAAACTTGAAAATTTATCAAAATATGGTTGACTATTGCTTGAAATTATGTTATTAATATAAATTGGCTGCGTATTATAAATTGTTAATATGTTATAGAAAAAAATTAGTGTATAGGGGTGAAAACAAATGGCTTATAAGCTTATTAATTGTGGCGATTATCGTCAAAGAAGATCCTTTTCTAGGATTAAAAACACATTTGAATTAAAGGATTTACTTGAGATTCAAAAGAAGAGTTATGACTGGTTCATCAATACAGGTATTCAAGAGGTATTTGATGATTTATTTCCAGTGGAGAATTTTTCTGGTACTTACTCATTAGAATTTGGGGAATATCATTTTGATGAACCTAGATTTTCTATTAAAGAAAGTAAAGATAGAGAGACGACTTTTTCGGCTCCTTTAAAGGTGCAAGTAAGACTTTTTAATCACGAAACAGGAGAAGTTAAAGAACAAGAAATATTTTTAGGTGATATGCCTATTATGACTGACAGTGGAACTTTCATTATTAATGGGGCAGAACGGGTTATTGTTAGCCAATTAGTAAGAAGTCCTAGTGTTTATTTTAATACAGAAACCGATAAAAATGGAAGAGAAGTTATCACATCTCAAATTATTCCAACTAGAGGTACTTGGTTAGAATTTGAAACGGATGCAAGAGATGTTGTTTATGTTCGAATTGATAGAACAAGAAAAGTAACTTTAACAACCCTTTTAAGAGCTTTTGGGTTATCTAGTGATGAAGATATATATAAGGTATTTGGTAAAGATGAATATTTAGAAAATACGATAGCAAAAGATTCAACTAGAAATACTGATGAAGCCTTACTTGAAATCTATGAAAAATTAAGACCAGGTGAACCTGCAACTCTAGATAGTTCAAAGAACCAACTTATTACCAGATTCTTTGATGAATTTAGATATGATTTAGCTAGAGTTGGTCGTTACAAATTTAATCGGAAATTAAATATAACTGATAGATTATTAAATCAAACTTTAGCTGAAGATATAAAAGTTGATGGTGAAGTTAAATATCCTAAAGATACAGTTATTACTAAAGATATATTAGAAGATTTAAAAACAATTTTTGCTAATGGTTATAATTTAGTAGAAGTTAAGATTAATGAAGATTTAGATAGTTATAATAAAGTTCAAACAATTAAAATATATGATCCAAATAATAAGAAAAATAAGTTAATTGTAATTGGAAATGACCAAAGTATTGAAGTTAAGAGATTAACTATTTCAGATGTTTATGCTTCTGTATCATATTACTTAAACTTATTACATGGAGTTGGTAATTATGATGAAATCGACCATTTAGGAAACCGTAGAATTCGTCAAGTTGGAGAACTTTTACAAAATCAATTTAGAATTGGTGTTGCTAGAATGGAAAGAGTTATCAGAGAGAGAATGACTACCCAAGAGATGGATGAAGTAACCCCTAAAACTTTAATTAATATAAGACCAGTTACAGCAGCCATGAAAGAGTTCTTTGGAAGTAGCCAATTATCTCAATTCATGGATCAAACTAATCCACTTGCTGAACTTACTAATAAAAGACGTTTATCAGCTTTAGGACCAGGTGGTTTATCAAGAGATAGAGCTGGAGTTGAAGTAAGAGATGTTAATGCTAGCCACTACGGAAGAATTTGTCCAATTGAATCTCCTGAAGGACAAAACATTGGACTTATTACATCTCTTGCAAGTTATGCAAAAGTTGATGATTATGGATTTATCATGACTCCATATCGAAAAGTTGAAAATAGAAAATTAACTGATACCGTTGATTATTTAACGGCTGATGAAGAGGCAGAATTTATTATCTCTCAAGCAACTATTGAAACTGATGATGATAATAAAATTGTACCTGATCAAGTAACTGCTAGATATAAAGGTGAAAATATTTTAGCCAATTCTGATAATGTTGATTATGTTGATGTATCACCTCAACAAGTTGTAGCCGTTACAACCAGTTGTATTCCATTCTTGGAACATGATGATGCTACTCGGGCTTTGATGGGTGCTAACATGCAACGTCAATCAGTACCACTTTTAAGAAGTGAAGCACCATACATTGGAACTGGTGTTGAATATATTGCAGCTAAAGATTCTGGAGCTGTAATTGTTGCCAAAGCTGATGGTGTTGTTGATTATGTTGATGCTAAAAAGATAGTTATTAAAAATGCAACTGGTCAAGATGTTTATAATTTAGCCAACTTTGAACTTTCAAATGCTGGTACTTGTCAACATCATAGACCAATTGTAAGATATAAAGATAAAGTTCATCGTGGACAAGTTATAGCCGATGGCCAAAGTACTGATAAAGGAGAACTTGCTTTAGGTAAGAATGTTATCGTTGCTTTCATGACTTTCAATGGTTATAACTATGAGGATGCTGTTATCTTAAATGAAAATTTAGTTAAAGATGATGCCTATACCTCACTTCATATGGAAGATTATCAAATGCAATGTCGTGATACGAAACTTGGACCTGAAGAGATTACAAGAGATATTCCAAATGTATCAGAAGAGGCCAGAAAGAACCTTGATGAAAACGGAATTGTCATGATAGGAACTGAGGTAAAAGAAGGCGATATCCTTGTTGGTAAAGTAACCCCTAAAGGAATGGCTGAACTTACAAGTGAAGAAAAATTATTACACGCCATCTTCGGTGAAAAGACAAGAGAAGTAAGAGATACCTCATTAAGAGTACCTCATGGTGGAGATGGAATTGTTCATGATGTTAAGATTTATTCAAGAAAAGAAAATGATGAATTACCTGCTGGTGTTAGTAAAGTAATTAGAATTTATATAATTCAAAAGAGAAAGATTCAAGTTGGAGATAAAATGTCAGGTCGTCATGGTAATAAAGGTGTTATTTCCTTAATTTTACCAGAAGAAGATATGCCATTCTTACCTGATGGTACTCCAGTTGATATTATGCTTAACCCAATGGGTGTTCCAAGTCGTATGAATATTGGACAAATTTTAGAGTTACATTTAGGTTATGCAGCTAAGAAATTAAATGTTCATGTTGCAACTCCAGTCTTTGATGGTGCAAAGAGTGATGACATTAAAGCCATGATGGAAGAAGCCGGAATGGATGCTGATGGTAAGACCGTTCTTTATAATGGACGTACTGGTGAGCCATTTGAAAACAGAGTTGCTGTTGGTGTTATGTATATGATTAAACTTCACCACATGGTTGATGATAAGTTACATGCAAGGTCAACTGGACCATACTCATTAGTAACGCAGCAACCACTTGGTGGTAAGGCTCAATTTGGTGGACAAAGATTTGGAGAAATGGAAGTTTGGGCATTATATGCTTATGGTGCTGCTCATACATTACAAGAAATCTTAACCGTTAAATCTGATGATATCATTGGCCGGGTTAAAGTTTATGAAGCAATTGTTAAAGGTCAAGACATAAATCAAGCCGGAGTTCCAGAGTCATTTAGAGTATTGATGAAAGAGTTCCAAGCTTTAGGACTTGATATTAAGATAATTAATGATGAAAATCAAGTTTTAGATTTAAAACAAATTGAAGAAGAAGAATATAAAGAAGATGTCAAATTAGATATTGATGAAATCGAACTTCAAGGAAATACTTCTTTCGATTCATTAGATGATGACGATGATGAGGAAGATAGTGATGACGAGTTAGATTCCGAAGAAGAATATGATGAAGAAATGAATGATTATAAAGAAAATGATGATTATAATGATGATGACAACGAGTTTGCTGATAATGAACTTGATAATGTTGATGAAAGAGAATTTGATCGTGTAGAAGGAGGGGAGTTATAATGATAGAAGTAAATAAGTTTGAGGCCTTAAAAATAGGAATTGCTTCTCCAGAAATGATTCGTTCATGGAGTTATGGAGAGGTTAAGAAACCTGAAACTATCAACTATCGTACTCTTCGTCCTGAACGAGATGGTTTGTATTGTGAAAAAATCTTTGGACCAACCAAAGACTTTGAATGTGCTTGTGGTAAATATAAACGAGTAAGATATAAAAATATTGTCTGTGATCGTTGTGGTGTTGAAGTAACTAGGTCAAAAGTTCGTCGGGAAAGAATGGGACACATTGAACTTGCAAGTCCAGTAAGTCATATTTGGTATTTTAAAGGTGTACCAAGTAGAATGGGTCTAGTTCTTGATATGTCACCTCGTGACTTGGAGGAAGTATTATACTTTGTAAGTTATGTTGTAATTGATAAAGGTATTACCCCCCTTGAAAATAAACAAACTCTATCTGAAAAAGAATACCGGGCTTATTATGAAAAATATGGTGATGGATTCAAAGTAGGAATGGGCGCTGAAGCCATTAAAGAGTTATTAAAACAAGTTGATCTTGAAAAAGAAATTGAAGAAATCAAGAAAGAACTTGAAAATGCTCAAGGACAAAAGCGGATTAGATTATTAAAAAGAGTAGATGTTTTGAATGCTTTCTATCAATCTGAAAATAAACCTGAATGGATGATTATGGATTGTATTCCAGTTATTCCACCAGATTTAAGACCGATGATTCAACTTGATGGTGGTCGTTTTGCTACTAGTGATTTAAATGATTTATATCGAAGAGTTATTAATCGTAATAATCGATTAAAGAAATTAATCGATTTAAATGCTCCAGGTATCATTATTCAAAATGAGAAAAGAATGTTACAAGAAGCAGTTGACTCTCTATTTGACAATGGAAGACGTGGAAGAAGTGTCACAGGTGCCGGAAATCGTCCTTTGAAATCACTTTCTAGTATGTTAAAAGGTAAACAAGGAAGATTCCGTCAAAACTTACTTGGTAAAAGAGTTGACTATTCTGGTCGTTCGGTTATCGTTGTTGGACCAGACTTAAAGATGTATCAATGTGGTATTCCAAAAGATATGGCTTTAGAGTTATTTAAACCTCATGTTATTCATGGTTTA
>CANQJD010000054.1 GCA_947624175.1 uncultured Bacilli bacterium | reverse complement strand
GTTTGTTTTCTAATATAACCAAATTCATCTTTAACTAAAGGAACACTCATTTTACTTACTTCAATATAATAACCAAATACTTTATTATAACCAATCTTTAAATTTTTAATTCCGGTTCGCTTTCTCTCTTCTTCTTCTTGTCTTAAAATAAAGTCTTTGCTATTATTCTTGATACTTCTTAGTTCATCTAACTCCGGATTATAACCATCTTTAATTAAATTTCCTTCTTTTAAAGTTAAAGGGGCATCAGGATTAATACTTTTTTCTAATATTTCAACAATATTATCTAAAGTTTTAAGTTCCTTATCATATTCAATATTCTTGAGTTCTTCTTTAATATTTGGTAACATTTTTAAAGACTTTAATAATTGATACATATCTCTTGCATTTAAATTTCCATAACTAATACGCCCAATTAATCTTTCTAAATCATAAATATCATTTAAATAATTACTTAAGTTTTCTTTAGTAATAAAATTGGTTAAAAGTTTTTCAATATAATCAAATCGTCTTTCAATTATTTTAATATCCGTAAATGGAGATAATAAATTTTGTTTTAATAATCTACTTCCCATTGCGGTTTTGGTTTTATCTAAAAACCATAAAAGAGAATTATTTCTTGTATTATCTCTTATCGTCTCCGTTAACTCTAAATTCTTTTTCGTATGAAAATCAAATAATAAATGATCTTCTTCTTTATTAATAATAACTTTCTTTAAATACTTTAAACTACTTTTTTTAGTCTCCGTTACATAAGTTAATAAATGTTTAATCGAAGTTAATAGTCTTACATCACTTATATCTTCATAGATTTCTTTATAATCAGGATATTCTTTTTCTTCATTAGTTACCGTTACTAAAATATTATAAAGTGTTTTTAAATTATAAAGTATTTCTCTATTTATCTTATCATTAACAATAACTTCTTTAATATTATGATTAATTAATTCTCTATATAAACTATCTAAATCACTTATTAACATGGAATAAATATCACCCGTTGAAATATCAGCATAGGTTAAGGCATAACAATAAGAAAAGTCATAGATACTTGCTATATAATTATTATCATTGGCAAAATTCAAGTTGTCTAAAACCGTTCCTTTTGTAATTACCTGCACAATATCTCGTTCAACCATTCCTTTAGATTCTTTAGGATCTGTCAATTGTTCACAGATAGCAACTTTATAACCTTTTTCAATAAGTTTTGAAACATATCCTTGATAAGCATGATAAGGAACACCACACATTGGAACTCTTTCATCAAGTCCAGCATTTCTACCCGTTAAAGTAAGACTCAATTCTCTGCTTGCAATTTCTGCATCTTCAAAAAACATTTCATAAAAGTCCCCTAATCGAAAGAAGATTAATGTATCTTCGTAATTATCTTTAATTTCCATATATTTAGCCATCATTGGAGCTAATTTTGTTCTATCTACTTCACTTCTCTTCATTTTTACACCTTACTTCACTAATCTCAATTATAACAACTTTTAGAAACTTTTTCAAAGGCTTAAACATTTTTTGACATTATATTTTTCCTATGGGGCAATTAAAATATCATATAATTCTTGATAATTATCAATATAGTTAATATCTAACTTATTTTTATAAATATATTCTAACTTTTCAATTTCTGACTTATTGGCAAGTGGCATATAAATAACATCGATGTTGTTGTTAATCGCTGCAATTAATTTTTCTTTAATACCTCCAACTTTAAGGATCTTACCAGTTAAAGTAATCTCACCAGACATCGAGATTGTATTCGTGATAATAACATTTTTAAGATAAGAAAGTAAGGCCGTTGTAATCGTGATACCACCACTTGGTCCATCTTTTTTAATAGCATTTGATGGAATATGAATATGGAAATCATTATGTCTTATTTCATCAATATTCAAATTAAAGTTTTTATAATTTCCTTTAATATAGTCAAAAGCAACTTTAATTGATTCTTCCATTACATCTCCAACTTGACCCGTTACTTTAATGTTCCCGTCCCCTGGATAAGAAATAACTTCAACTTTTACAATATCTCCCCCATATGGAGTATAAGAAAGACCGGTTACTACTCCTTTGTTGTTTCTTGTATTTTGATTTATTTGATACTTATGAATACCTAAAATTAATTCTAATTTTTTATTAGGATCAAGGGGTACTTTCTTTTCAAGTTTACTAACAACATACTTTCTATAAACCTTATCTAAAACTCTTTCTAATTCTCGAACTCCACTTTCATGGGTATAATATCTAATAATATTGGTTAAAGTTTTGGAAGTTATATTTACTTCTTCATTAGCTATTTTATATTCTTCCATTAATTTAGGGATAATATGTTCTTTCGCAATTTTAATCTTTTCATATTCACTATAACTAGGAACTTCAATTATTTCCATTCTATCTCTTAGTTCTGCAGGTACTAAATCAATATAGTTAGCAGTTAAAATAAACATAACTTTTGATAAATCAAATTCTTCATCAATAAAGTGGTCAACAAATCTACTATTTTGGCCTTTATCTAAAACTTCAAGTAAAGCACTTACTGGGTCTCCTTTAAAATCTTTGGTCATTTTATCAACTTCATCAATAATGAAAACCGGATTATTAACTCCAACTTTGGAAATACCAGACATAATCCGACCAGGGGCTGCTCCAACATAGGTTCTTCTATGTCCAATTATTTCAGCTTCATCATTAACTCCACCAACTGATATCTTAACACACTTTAAATTTAAGGCCTTAGCAATACTTCTCGCAATACTAGTTTTACCAACCCCTGGTGGTCCAACTAAACAAAGAATTGGGACATTTTCTCTTTCCGTGTAATGTTTAACCATAATATGTTCGATTATTCTACTCTTGGTCTCCTCTAGTCCGAAATGACTTTTTTCTAAAGTTTCTTTAATTTTATCGATATCAAAATTTTCCGAAGTTGAAACATTCCAAGGTAAATTTAATAATATATCAATATAGTTTCTAATTATGCCAATTTCTGGTGAATTTGAAGGAGATGTTTTAAAACGATTTAATTCAATTCCTAATCTTTCTTTTATTCTTTGAGGAGCATCTAAATTTTTAATTTTTTCTTCTAACAATGTTAAATCATCAACATTCTCATGTAATTCTTCTTTAATAACTCCTAACTTTTCTCTTAAATAAAATTCTTTTTGACTGTCATCTAATTTCTTACTAACTTTAATATCTATTTGTTTTTCAATTTCAATAATTGATAATTCATATTCAATATCATCAAGTAACATTTTTAATCTTTTAACTGGTGATATTTCTTTTAAATATTTAAGTTTCCTGTCATGATTAAGTGGTAATAAATTGGTTGTAATATCCGTTAATTTATCAATATCAAGAATATCTTTAACTTCTAAAAAATCATTAGTATCAGTCTCTTTTACGTATTTATCAATTTCTTTATAAAGACTTCTAGACATAGCAATTTCTTCAATAGGATCAATTTCTTCTTGAGTAATCACAGATACATCAGCATCATATAAACCTTCTTCTTCGTTTATACTTCCAATAATAGCTCTCTTTAATCCTCTTAAAGTAACTCGCATATTACCATTAGGCATATCAATTTTAAGTTTAATTTTAGCAATAATTCCTAAATTTAGGTTATTTAAGTTTTCAAATGTATCTTCACTTTTTTGATGAATGATAAAAACACAATTATCATAGACACTTTCTCCTAAAGAGATCGTTTTCTTTAAATTGGTATCGGAAAATTCAATTTTTGTATCAGAATACGGGAAGATTTCATGATTTTTAATGAATAAGACTGGCAATTTTGTTTTTATCATGATAATCCCTCCTCGTTTTTTTAATTTGCTTTTTATTATAGTCACGATTTTTGAAAAAAACAACCCTTTGACATCTTAATTTACACCTAAATTTTAAATTTTTTTTAGATACCATTTTTTACCTTTTAAATTTATTAATTTATTTCAAAAATTGATAATTTTTAGTTGATTTTACAAACTTTCTTTGTTATAATTCTTAATGTATAGTTATGGTCTAAATTTTAGTATTTACTTTATATAAATTTAACAAGACATCTTTTATATGTCTTATTTTTTTAGTCAAAAAAAGAATGATAAAATCTTCATCATTCCCTATTTTTAATATCTTATTTAATTATTTAACATGATCTCTTTTACTACTTTTATTTATTTCTTTTTCTCTCTTCTTACCCTTTATATCATATAACGTATCTTGAATAGACATAAATGGTAAAGATATAGCCCAAGAATCAACCAAGATAACAAAAGCAATAAATCCAACAAAACTTTTTACTAATATTGAAATAGACCAAATTACCATACATAGTATTATAAATGCCATAACTCCAATTTTAACATATTTCATTTTTATTTTAGCATCAATTACAGTATTTTGTCTATCTAACTTTCTATTTGCTTTATCTATTTCACTATTTTTAGATTTTGAATTTTCTTCAACATATTCATTTGAATATTCTAAGAAGCCATCCAATGCTTTTTTAACTTCATCAAGGCTTTTAAACTCTTTATCAGGCTCTGGTTTTATCCATAAATCAGCTATTGAAGGATTACCATATTCTCCATCATGTATCCAACTATAATGACTTTCTATAATTCCATTTCTAGCAATTTCTTTGAAACTTGATAAACGATACCAACTAAATCCAGTAGCCCCTGGCTGACGATACCTAACTTTATAATAGTTATTAAAGTCTGCCAAATGCATTCTTTGAGATAATTCCTTACACCATTCTTCGGCTGCTTTATCACTTATTTTACTAACTATATCATAATCATCATTTAATTTTTCAAGATATTTATCTAATGATTCATTGTCATCAATCAATTTATTAGCAACATCACAGTAATGAGTAACTTTCTCATGATATCCATCTAACATATCATAAGTTTCCCCTTCACTTTCATCAATATCACTAATACGATTATAAGTATTAATAATTTCATCTATTAATAAGAAACTTTTTTCATCACTTTGTCTACTATCAAGATTTTCATCAAAATCACTATTTTCAATAATATCAATATCTAATTTAACAAGTTCAGCTAAAGCCTCAATATCAAATTCATCATCAGCAATAACTTCTTTTAAAATTTTTGTTGCTTTATCATATTCTTTTAATTTTTTATGTTTAATAGCTTGTTTTATCTTACTACTTCTACCCTTAATACCTTCAACTTCAACCTTACCACTTATTTCTAACTTATACTTTTCAATGGCTTCATCAACCATAACCGTACTACCACAATATTGACAAATAGATTTCTCCAATTTATCATTTACTTCAATATTTGCACCACAATTTGGGCACTTTGCATCTTTTAATTTTACCATACTTCACACTCCTATAAATTATTCCTTTCAATAAATTTATTATTTATTTTATTTAAAAGATCCGTAACATCATGTTGCATTTTAATTTCTCTATCAAGCATTCCTATTAATGTTAAAATTTCATTATCAATATCTTGACTATTATTAACATCAACTTTTAAACTTCTGGCATTATCATATACTTTTTCAACTTTTTTATATAAGTCTCTATCTGTTATTAATTTTAAGATAGTTTTTAATTTATTACTTATAACTTTTACATTATCTACCTTTTCATTAACTTTTGTAGTATTTTCAATTATATTATTATCACTCATTTGATTAGTTAATATAAGTACTAAAGATATACCTGTTACTAATATTTGAGAAACTAAAGTTAAAGTTAAATTAGCTTTAACTGCAATAAGTGTAATACTTAATATAAAAGTAATAATTGTATATATTGCAATAATTGTAATTTTAGAATATTCTAAAAATTTATATTTACCTTCATTATTTTTAAAAGATAATATAAGTAAACAAATTACAACTAAATTAAGTATACTAATATTTATAATTCTTGCTGCATCAAATTCTTTTACTGTTAAGAAAACGATTGAATCAATAATTGCTAACAAAATAATTGTAATAATTATCTTTAAAATATTATTATTTTTCATAAATTACCCTTCCCTCTTAGTTCCACATTGACTACAAAATACTACATCATTAGGTAATTCTTTGCCACAATTTTTACATATATATTTTTCAGTTACAAGTTTAGTACCACATTTTGAACAAAAAGCACTACCTTTTGAATTGTCATTTCCACAATTTGGACATTTGATGCTTTCTTCAGAAGACTCCTTTTTAGGAGCAAATCTTGAAGTTTTATTTTCAGTAGGTGCTGGTGTAATTGTCTCTTTAGCAGGAGCAAACATTTGGTTAGCTAAATTACCAAACATTCCGGCTGCTCCAAGTCCCATACCAATTCCAGCTCCCGTATTAGCCATTCCTCCTGAATTAGGATTATTTGCAATATCTTTCATTAATTCTTTAGCAGCAATTCTACCCCAATCATCACCTTGGACTTTAGTTTCAATTTTTCCAACATGGGCTTTAGCATAAGCTTCATTAATTATTCTATAATTAGGATCATCTTCAGGAATTGATATATCTGAAATATAAAAATCAACTAATCTAACTCCATATTCATCTAGCTTATCTGCTAAACTGTTAACTACTAAATTAGCAATATTTTCAAGCTCTGTATTCATATCCAAAATTGTATATTTACAATTTTTCATAACAGTAGCTATTTCAAGTTTTATCTTTGATTGGAAAAAAGTTCTAAATTGATCCCTGACATTTTCTTCAGTATAAGAAACTGTATTTAAACCAACTAATTTAATTAAAAACTTTTTAGAATCAGAAATTTCTATATTGTAGGAACCTCTAGCTCGAACTCCAACTGCAAATCCATATTCATAATCTCGAATTTGAATTGGTGAATCAGTTCCCCAAAATAGTTCCATTTTATGGGTTTTATCAACAAAATATACTTTGCAATTAAAGGCACTTACTCCATCGCTCATGGCATTTTTTAATTTTTCAATAAATGGATAGTTTTCAGTATTTAAAGTATATTTACCACCCTCAAATGTTGATACAACAATACCATCTTTAACAAATAAGGCTTCTTCACTTTCCATTACAATTAATTGAGTATTGTTTTTAAAATCTTCATTCGGTGATTTCCAAACTAATTCATTTCCTGGTCTATCATTTTTGATAACACTATATAATTCCATATTTACTTCACCTCCATAAAATTATATAATTGGCTCATCCTCTTCTTTTATTGGTTTTTTAGGGGTTTTAGCATCAATATCATTTTCCATGTCATCACTACTATCATCAGTATCTTTGCTTTTTTTATCATTTAAATCTTCATTAGCAATTTTCTTTAATTGTTCTTCAGACATATCTTCAAGATCATTTGTTTTCTCTCTTAAACCTGCTAAAAATTCATCCCTATCACTCCATTCGTTCATTTAATCACCACCTTCCATATTTAATTCATTTTTTAAAGTATTTTCCATTCCTTTTAAAGAAAATAAGATTTTCGTTTCATAATAGATATATCTTAAAAAATGAACTTTAACACAAGTTAATAATTTATCATCAATCGAACCTTTTTTATATTCTTCTACTTCTTTTAAAATATTTTTATATACTTCTTTTAATTTATCTTTATTATCACTATCTTGATTAAAATATTTGGCATAAATTCTTCTAGCATACTCTGTTGCTTCTTCTTTTATTTTATAGTCACAGAAAGTATTTTTACAATTAATAAAATTACATTCTCGATGAGGTAATAATTTATCTTGTCTTGTTAACCAATATGTAGTTTTATCAGCAATCTCAGCATCTGATATAGTAGTTCTAATATGAACTTTCTTTCGATAATCTTCTGTTATAACTTCTTCTGGCTCATTTAAACCATTCATATAAAAATATGCTTCTCCTGGTCTTAACTTAGCAAGGGCATTAACTTGATTTTCTTTCATATCTGTGGAGTCGCCAAGAATTTGACGGTCGTTCTTCTCAACTAAGTTAAAAGCTAGTTTAATATTTGTAAGTTTAACAATATCGGTAGTAACTTTTTCTGGACTTTGATCGGCTATTACAATTCCAACTCCTAAACTTCGAATCTCAGCAAGCATTCTTGTAAGTAACTTTTTAGCAACCATACTTGGACTTTCACTATCAAAACTTGAATTAGATGATGCAAGTAATACATGAGCTTCTTCTAAAAGTAGTAAGTTACGCATCTCGCCATCTCCGACATAATTGGCATTTACATAGGACTGAATATTTAATAATAGTAAAGCAATAATTAAGGATTTTTGCTCTTCATTTTCAATAGCTGCTAATTCTATAATTGTTGGTCTCGTTAGAATATCCTCAATTGGAATTGTATTATATGAACCAAAGACTCTAAGAAGACTTTTAAATCTTACATATCCTGCTTTTCCAATATTGGATGCTTCACCTTTATAACCAATTCTTTCAAATACTTCCATAAATGTTTTTAAAAAATCATCCATTGTAAATATTTCATGTTCATCTTCGATAGTATGAAAAGGTAACCAGCCAGCTCTTGAATAGCACTCATCCAGTGTATCTTCAAATATTTTATCAAGTGGAGTTGTAAGTTGAATAGCTGCTCCAAAGGCAGTTTTTAAAACGGTTTTATAACTTTGTAACTTTACTCCTTTAGGTGGAATAAATGGATTTATTATATAAGGTGAAATAAAATCTTTTCCTGGTGTAAATACTTGAATATCAGGAATACTATCTATCATAGCTCTATATTCATTCTTAGCTGGTTCAATAACCAAAAATGGTATTTTAAAATCTTTCCAAATTCTATCAAGCAAACTAACTGAAAATGTTGTTTTACCACTACCAGGAGTTCCAACAATAAGCATATGTTTGGTTAAATCATTTAAAGTAAATCCAATTTTATTATTATTGGAGTTCTTTAAGGATCCCACCATTATATCTCCATTATCAATAACTTTTTTATTATATTCTTTTTGGTTTATATCTACTTTACTTATATTAATTCCTGCTGTTAAATGATTATCACCATATGGTAATCTAAAAAACTCACTAGCTTCCCCCAATGTAATAATAAATGGTAATCTCCTTAATTCATTATTAGAATTAAATTTATCTAAGACTATTTCATTTATAACCCAAGATAAGGTATCAAAATAAGTTTCTATATCTACTTCATCATTTGATAATGGAACACTTTTTAAATTAATAAATTCCTCTTTTTCTCCTAAAGATAATTCACTAATTAAATTATTGCTTATATTATTAGCATTGTATAAAGATGCAACTACTATATTATAAGCAAAAAGCATATTATCTTGGTTTTCTTCATAGTAATTGTAGGCAAAGATATTTTTATCTGGTAATATCATTGAAAAGTTACTTTGATTTCTTTCATATTCATTTTTTAAAAGTGAAATAGTATTTAAAGTATAATTTAAATTTTCTTTTTCTTTATTATTTAATTTAGTCGGAATTAAATCAAAAATAATTAACGCATTTGGAAATTCCATTAAAGTATTAATAATTTTTGTAAAATTAGTTGATTTTTTAGGAAATAAATCAAATGTTAAAATGCTTGGTAAATATGCATTTTGAAGATTTTGATTTTTAGTTTCTTTAATAATTAATCTTTTTTCCGTTTGTAACATATTTTTTAAATCGTTTAGTAATGTTTCTTTAGAACTTACTTCTTTAGTTGTATATTTCGAAAAACTTAAATTAAGTTTAATAGCATCTTTTATTTCTTGTATTTTATGGATTAAATAATTTTTATCGTTTGATAAACCTCTTATAACTATATAAATACTAACGTTAGCTTTATAGGTTTGATTACTAATTTCATTAGACTTAAAAAGTAAACTCAAGGAATAATCCTGATTTTCATAATCAATGTTTTCTCTTTCAATAGATGAGATATAAAACTCACTTAAAAGTTTTTCAAAACTCTTTTTAATATTATTTACACAGTCATCTTCTTTAATGTTTCCTAAAATTGATATATCTGGAATTGAAGATATTTCTAAAATATCTATTCCAATGTATCCATCGTTAAGTTCACTTAAAATACAACTATCCATTATCAATACCTCTTAGCAGTCGTAGAATAAATAATTCTATGATTAATTAGCCATAAACTTAACTAAACTTTCAATTGATTGCTTTTTTAGTTCATATGATGGATGAACATATAGTTTTAAAGTTATTTCAATCGATGAATGTCCTAATATTTCACTTAAAGTTTTTATATCCATTTTTGCTTCAATTGATCTAGTTGCAAAAGTATGTCTTAAAGTATGAAAATTTACATGATCAATACCAATTTTCTTTAAAGTCCTAGCATAAAAGGCTTCAAATTGTCTTGTATCATATAAAGTTTCGTCATTGGATAAAATATAATAATTATCAGAATTTTGATATTTCTTTAAGTATTCTATTAAAAAATCAGGTATTGGAATAATTCTTTCTGAAGTAATACTTTTAGGAGTACTTTCAATTAAAATTGTTTTAGAAGTACTTTCTTTATTAGCATTTTTGATTCTTTCAATAGTTCTTTTTATATGTATAGATTTATTATCAAAATCAATATCTTCCCATTTTAAACCACATATTTCTCCAATTCTAAGTCCTGTATAAAGACAAAGTAGCAAACAAACTTTTCGAATATTTAAATTCTTTTTTAATTCTTCTTCAAGTTTTTGTTGGATTTCTCTAGAAAAGACTTGAATTTTTGGTATAGAAGATTTAAATTTTATAATTTTTAAATCAATATATTTGCAATACTTATTTTGATATGCAAATTTTAAAGCTGAATTTATAATATAAAACAAAGTTTTTTGGGTAGAAATAGAAACACATTTCTTTGTTAAATCTTCAAAGAAATTAACAATATCTAATTGTTTTATTTCAGATATTGTAATTTTACCTAAATTATTATTGAGATTAAGTCTAATTAAGTTTTCATATTTTTGATATGTTTGGATTTTTATATTTTTTTTTGAATTCAACCATTGTTTTAATATTTCATCAAATAAAATTTTTTTCTTTTGCATATTATTAGAATGAAACATATTTTTCACCTCCAATCCTTTATTTTACAAGGATTACTTATATTTTTTTGTTAAATTCCAATATATAAAATATTTTTCGACAAAAATTTATAAAAATTATTAACAAAATTCAATTTATATGTTATAATCTAAAAGAAAGAAGTCAAAGAATTATTTATTCTACGACTATATTTTTTTTGAATCAAAACTGATAAATTTTTAATGTCAATTATTTTATCAGTTTTTATTTTTTAGAATATAATATTTTGTACAAAATAAAAAATTTCAGTTGATTTTCTTTTAATTGTTTGTTATAATCTTAAGTGCATGGGGTCATAGCCAAGTGGTAAGGCAGTGGACTGCAACTCCTTGATCGTTGGTTCAAATCCGACTGGCCCCTCCAATGCAGCTGTAGTTTAGTGGCTCGAATATGGCCTTGCCAAGGCTAGGACGCGGGTTCGATTCCCGTCAGCTGCTCCAGTGACGTTTCTGTTCGAACTTTTATAGTTTGAACTTAACATATAATCAATCCGTTCGGGTTGATTTTTTTG
>CANQJD010000053.1 GCA_947624175.1 uncultured Bacilli bacterium | reverse complement strand
TTTGATTAAAAAAATTAATTAATTGTCATCATATTATAAAATAGTATTAAAAAATTTAAAAAAACCGAAACTCAAGAAAAACTTATCTTGACTTTTCTTAACATTTGTAATATACTTATAAGGAGTTTTAATTTGGAGGTGCAGAATGACAAAAAAGACTGTTTATTTAACTCAAGAGGGGTTTCTAGAACTTAAGAAGGAATTAGATGATTTGATAAATATAAAGCGTCCTGCTAACATTAAGGCAATTAAGGAAGCTAGAGCTTTAGGAGATTTATCAGAGAATGCCGAGTATGATGCTGCTAGAAATGAGCAAGCAGAGCTTGAAGGAAGAATTAAAAAGATTGAGCAAATACTTGAAAATGTTTCAATTATTGAAAATGTTGATAATAGTAAAGTTAGTATTGGAAATACCGTTAAAATAAAATATGTTGATGATGGAGAAGAAGATGAATATCAAATTGTTGGTAGTCAAGAAGCTGATCCATTTGAAAGCAAGATTTCAAACGAGAGTCCAATTGCTCAAGCCTTACTTGGTAGAAAAGTTGGAGAAGTTGTTGATGTTAACAGTCCTAATGGTGTTTATCAAGTAAAAATAACTAAAATCGCATAAGAGTAATTTTACTCTTTTTTTTTGTTGTAAAATTATTGTAAAGTTATAGAAAAATAGAAATTAAACCTTTATAATAATTGCTAGGTGAGATTTATGGAAAAAGGAAAGAAATATTATGATTATATAAAAGCACTTCTATATTTATATGATGAATATAAATTTTATGTATTTGAAAATTATGCTGAGGCAGCACTTATTATTAAAGGAGAATGTGGTAATTATAAACTATACTTAGGAGAAAGAGGATTAGTTAGTTATCTTGATGAAGCTAAGACTCCTAATGAAATAGTTTATAAAACTTTATTTCAAGGTGGTAGAAATTATTTAGTAGATAGTTACGAAGTAATTCGTGATAAAATTTTAGAAAGAAACATTGATTATGTAGAAGAATTATTAAAAGATAAAGAATTTCAAGAATTAGTATTAAAATTAAAAAAAGAAAATTCAAACGATAAATTAAAAGATTTAGCCCTTGAACATATTGCTAAACTTACAGATGAAAAATTAATTAATAGTTATTCGAAAGATAATCTTCGCTTATTATTAGCTTATTTCTTTGCTAAAGGTCCTAAAAAGCATTTGCAATATTTTGATGAAGTAATTAGCAATCCTGAATTTATTAAAAAAATGAACGAATGGAATAATGACTTTGAAAGCCAAGAAGAAAAAGAAAAATATCTTCATTATAAAGTATGGTATGCTTTAGTTCAATGTGAAAATGAAAATATTTCAAGTGATGAATTGAAAGAAATTTTAGAATATGTTTATGAAACTTATTATTATGAAAAAGATAAAGTGAAACTTAAATTAAAAGAAAATTAATTAAAATTCTAAATGAAAATTAATTAATTTTTTTTTAACTTTTTTTCCAAATCGCGAAAAAAATTTGTATATTATATATGGAAGGTATAAATAAGATTCTGGAATCGAGGTGAAATTATATTTTCTTATTTATACTCAACAGAAGGAGGAGTTATGATGGAATCAAGAGATTTTTTAATTTTTTTGGCAGATACCATTGATAGAGAGTATGCATTTGAAAAGGCTATGGGTTTACACGATTATTATAAAATGCAAGAAGGAATAGAAGCCGGAGAAAAGCATAAAGAAAGAGAAATGGTTGTAAAATTTTATAATCAAGGTGTTTCTATTGATATTATTTCTAAAGCCAGTGGTTTATCAAAAGAGAAAGTAGAAGAAATAATTAAGAATGATTAAAAAATAAGTAAATAATTAATCGGATACCAAATTGGTATTTTTTTAAAAAAAAAATGCAAAAAATTTTCCAAATTGCAAAAAAAATTTGTATATTATATATGGAGGTTCTAATGAGGAAGATTTCATATACTAAACAAACTGATTTAAGAGACTGTGGTGTTGCTTGTTTAATCTCATTAGTTAAATATTATGGAGGCTATGTTTCTAGAGAATATTTAAGAGATATTACAAAGACTACAAAAGAAGGAGTTTCCGTTTATTCCTTAGTTGCTGCAGCAACGGAAATTGGTTTTGAAGCAAAAGCTGTTAGAGGTGGCTTAACCAAACAATTAAAAGACAATTTACCAGTCATTGCTCATGTTTTAGTAGCTAAACAATATGGCCATTTTGTAGTAGTTACTAAAATTGAAGATAAAACCATAACCATCATGGATCCAGATGGTGGGTTTAAATCTTATGGACTTGATGCTTGGAGTAAATTATCAACTAATGTTTATATTCTATTAAAACCTAAAACAGAAATTCTAAAACAAGTAAAAGAAAAAAGTTTTTTTAGTTTAATTGGACCAGTTGTTTCAAAATTTAAAATGACTTTTATCCTTTTATTTATCTTTTCTTTAGTTTATACCCTAGCAAGTATATTAATCTCTTATCAATTTGAATTCTTTTTAAACTTATTAACTAATAATTCTAAAAAGACAATAAATTATATCTTTCTATGTTTAATAATTGTTGTTATTCTAAAAGAAATAACGAATTTATTTCGGAATAACTTAATTAATTATCTTAATCATAAACTAGATAATAATTTATTAAAAGAAGTATATAATCATATCATAAGACTTCCATATTTATATTTTAAAAATCGTACTAAAGGAGATATTATAACGAGAATTCAAGATGTTTTTAAAATTCGGGATGTTATTAGTAAACTATTGGTAACTTTTTCAATTGATATTATTTTCTTGATATTAGTCTTTAGGTTTATGATTGGTATAAGTTCTAAACTCTCGTTTATAACCTTGATTATCACGATTATCTATGTTCTAATTATTCTAATTTATAATAATATTATTACTCCTAAAATTAAATTAATGAAAGAAAAAGAAGCTATTGTTAATAATCACTTAATTGAATCTTTAACTTCTATTAATACGGTTAAAGGTATGCAAATAGAAGAAAATTTAGGAGATAAATTAAGTATTAAATTTGAAGATTATCAAGATACAACCTTTAATCTTTATCATCATTATTATTTAGAAAGTATGATGCGAGAATTAATTTATGGAATTGGTTTATTAGTTATTATTTATGTTGGAGTATTAGAAGTTATTAATAATAAATTAACCCTTGGGAAACTTTTAGTATTTAATAGTTTATTAAATTTTTATTTTAATCCGATTGTAAATATTTGTTCTTTGCAAATCTTAATTAAAGAAGCAAGTGTCTCTTTATTAAGAATTAAAGAATTATTAAATATTGAAGAAGAGAATTTAGGATTAGATGCGAAAGTTACAGGAGTTCATTTACTTGGAAATATTAAAATTAATAATTTAAGTTATTCTTATAATGGCATAAATGAAATATTAAAATGTCCAAGTTTAGAAATTAAAGCTGGTAGTAAAGTTTTATTATATGGTATAAGTGGAGGAGGTAAAAGTACTTTAATGAAACTTATTACTAGATATTTAGATAATTATGAAGGTGATATCTTAATTGATGATAAAAAAACATATAACTATAACTTGAAAGATTTAAGAAGAAAAATTACTTATATCTCTCAAGATGAAGTTTTATTCACGGATACTATTTATAATAATATTATGCTGGGTGTAAATGCTACCTATGATGATTACTTAGATGTTATTAAACTTACAAGTGTTGATAAGATACTTGATGGAAGTTTATTAAAAGATGATATGCTCCTTGAAAATGATGGAGGTAATTTATCAGGAGGGGAGAGACAAAGAGTAATTCTTTCAAGAGCTTTACTTAAAAAAAGTGATATTTATATTTTAGATGAATCACTTAGTGCATTAGATATTAAAGCAGAACGAGAGATTCTTATGAAAGTATTTAGTTATTTACATGATAAAACGGTTATTGTTATCAGTCATCGATTTAATAATCGAGATTTATATCAAAATTTTATTAAAGTTGAGAAAGGAATAGTTTATGAATACTAGTTTATTTAAAAAATTTAATCGTTATCAAAATTATTATCAATTTTTGTATGGACTTTTAATTATAAATATTATGGTGGTAGTAACTCTTTTACTACTGTTCCTAAAGAATAAAACGATTTTAAAATATGATGGAATTATAAGTGATAATAATATTTTAGTCCTATCTAATTTATCAAGTTATGATGCTAATTTAATTACTAATAGTTTAGATATTAAAATAGATGATGATAGTATTAAATACAAAGTATTAGATTATCAAGAGATAAGAGGTAGTTATACTTTAAAAATGTCAATTGATAAATATTATTTAGATTCTAGAAGTGTTGAAATTGAAGTTTTATTAAGAGAAGAAAATTTAGGAGAATTTATTTTAAAAACAATGAAGGGAGAATAAAATGGAAACATTACAAAATGAAGAAATGAAAAGAATAAAAGGTGGAGGAATATCCGTTTGGGTTATGGTTGGAATTGGTGCTGCGATTGTCTTTTTGTCTGGAATTATCGATGGGTTTGTTCATCCAGAAGCTTGTTAATATAAGAAAGGAGTTTAAAATGCAAGAAATTAAAAAACAAGAATCCATGTTAATTATTGGAGGTGGAGTCAGTATCACGGGTGCTTTAGTTGAAGCCGTATCTGGTGTAATTGAAGTAGTATTTGGGATTGGCCAAGCCTTAGGTAGTGCTATTAGAAGGATAAGTGGTAATAAATTATGCGGATTTTAAAAGAAAATAAAATCTTAACTAATTATATTTTACCAATTCTTATGTTACCAGTTGTATCACTTATTTTAGAAATAGGAATTAAATTTTTATTTCAATTAGGTAACTACTTTGGGACATTTATGCGAGGGTTATATGAATTAGTTTTAAGAAATATTTAAAAAATTGCACATTTTTTCAAAAAAACATATAATATTTTAGAAAAAAATGACGATTTTTGTTGTATTTTTCAAATTAATTTGATATAATCTATTTGATTTAAGAACGAAGGGAGGGAATTTAAGAGTGACACATGTTGCTGTTCGTAACGGTAATTTAGATGGGGCTTTAAGAAAGTTCAAGCAAAAAGTTGCTAGAGATGGTATCCCTTCTGAATTCAAGAAAAGAGAAGCATACGATAAACCAGGAGTTAAAAGAAGAGAAGCAAAAAAGGCTGGAATTAAGAATGCTCGTAAAAGAGAAAAAAGAAACAGAGACTAATCAATTCGATTAGTTTCTTTAATTTGCTTGCATTCTTAAAAATAGTATGCTATAATTTAAGTAATTTGTAAGGGGTAGTTGGAATAAATAATAATAGGTGATAGTATGGAAAATAATATTCAAAAAATTGAAAATGATTTAGATATTTTAAATCAAAAATTAGATACAATTGAAAGTGAACTTGATAATATAGAAATGAAAGTAGCAATTATTAAAGAAATGCAAAAAGATGAAGATTTAAAACAATCTAAAGAAGTTGAAACGGAATTAAATAAGATTCTTGAAAGATTACAAAGTTTAATTGCTATAAGTGGCTTATAAGACTTTTTATTTGCAAATAATTTAATAAAGTGGTTTAGTTTTATAGACAAATCATTTTTTTTATTTTATAATTATATATGAAAGTTAAGTGAAAAGATATGTATAGTTATATAATAGGAAAAATTACGGAAGTTGATAGTAATTCAGTGACGATTGAGAATAATGGAATAGGGTATTTGATTAATACTCCTAATCCTTATGCTTTTAAAGAAGATACGGAATATAAGATATATTTATATCAACAAATAAAAGAAGATGAGCATTTATTGTTTGGTTTTAAAACTTTAGAAGAAAAAGAATTGTTTTTAAAACTAATAAGTGTTAAAGGGCTAGGACCTAAAATGGCTTTACCAATTATAGCATCTGGTTCAATTATGGGAATTGCTGATGCTATAAATCGGGAAAATATTTTGTATTTAAAGAAATTTCCCAAAATTGGAGATAAATTAGCAAGACAAATGATTTTAGATTTAAAGGGTAAAATTCATGTCGAGGGGCAAGTTGAAGAAACAGGATCTGATGAAGTTTTTGAAGCCCTTATCGCCCTTGGCTATAAAGATAAAGATGTACGAAATGTTATAGCTAGAATTAATAAAGAAAATAGTATTGAGGAGCAAATAAAAGAAGCATTAAGATTAATGATATAGTAAGGAGGTTAACATGAAACGAATAATTGATAGTCAAGAAGAGGAAGAAGATACAATAATAGAATCAAGTATCCGTCCTTTAACTATTTCAGAATATATTGGGCAAGTTGAAACGAAAGAGAACATTAAAGTTTTTATTGATGCTGCTTTAATTCGGGATGAAGCTCTTGACCATGTTCTTTTATATGGACCTCCAGGTCTTGGAAAAACAACCCTTGCAATGATTATTGCAAATGAACTTCATAAGAATATTAAAACAGCTAGTGGTCCAGCCATTGAAAAACCAGGTGATTTAGCTGCTATTCTATCAACTCTTGAACCAGGTGATGTGTTATTTATTGATGAAATTCATAGGATACCTAGATATATTGAAGAGATACTATATCCAGCTATGGAAGACTTTACTTTAGATATTGTGGTTGGAAGTGATGCTCAAGCAAGAAGTATTAAAATTGATTTACCTCCCTTTACTTTAGTTGGAGCAACGACAAGAGCTGGCGATATTACTAGTCCTTTAAGAGATAGGTTTGGAATTGTTTGTAAATTACAGTATTATACTAATGAAGAATTAAAATTAATTGTCGAACGAACTAGTAGAGTTTTAGAAATGCCAATTGATGAAGATGCTGCGATGGCTCTTGCAACCAGAAGTAGAGGAACACCAAGAATTGCTAACCGACTATTTAAAAGAGTTCGTGATTTTGCACTCGTGGCTGGATGCGAGAAAATTGATTTAAAAACCGCGGAAGATGCATTAGATCGCTTAAAAGTTGATACCTATGGACTTGATGAAATTGATCATCAATATTTAAAAAGTTTAATAGAAAAATTCAATGGTGGTCCCGTTGGGGTTGATACTTTAGCTTCATCCATCGGAGAAGAAGTTACAACTTTACTTGATGTATGTGAACCATTTTTAATGCAAAAAGGTTTTATTAAAAGAACTCCAAGAGGAAGAGTAGCCACCATGAAATCATATAAATTATTAGGTATAAATTATCAAGAAAATTTATTTAGTTAGGAGAATAAAATATGGGAAAAATAGTAACTGATGTAAAAGAAATTAATGTTTCAAAAAGTATTTATGGACCTTATGCCAGAAGAAAGGTTCAAGTTACAACCTTAGAAAATAATCAGGAAAAAGTTAATTTAAACTATTTAGATGAAAATGAAATTTTAGAAATACTTAATGCATATATTTCATATTTAAATCACAAAATGGATAATGGGACTAGAAAAAAAAGAAATCTTACAAGTCAAGAGAGAATGGAAAAGAATATGAAAGCAACACCCTTTTATGCAGTTGGATTTGTTTTAATAATTTTATCAATCCTATCATCCGAAGTTATAGGTATTCCTCTTTTTCTTGCAGGGGTCGTCACGACTTTATTAACAACTATCAAGGCTAATGATTTAATTTTTTATAAAAAAATCAAAGCAACTCCTGAATATTTAGAATTTGAAAAAAAGATGGAAGAGGCAAATCAACTTGTAAAAGAAGCCGAATATGAAATTGAAAGAAAACCTAATATGGATGATGCTAGAAATAGAATTGAAGAAAATGCCAGAAATTGTAAGCAAAATATTGTTAGTAAGATTGCTATTCAAAATGCTATTGAAGATTTAAGATATCGAGCTATTAGGCAAAAGTGGCATTATTATGAAGATAGAAAAAGAAATCATGATGATGATTTAGGAAATGATGATAATTATTATTTAATAGATTATGATGCTAGAAGAGGTAAATAATGAAAGTAAGTGATTTTGACTATCCATTAGATGAATCTTTAATTGCTCAAACACCTATTTTAAAAAGAGATGAGTCAAGATTAATGGTTTTGGGAAGAAAAAATGGAAGTATTGAACATAAAAAATTTTATAATATAATTGATTATTTAAAAGAAGGAGATGCTTTAGTTTTAAATGATACGAAAGTAATTCCAGCTAGATTAATTGGAGAGAAAGAAGAAACAAAGGCTGTTATTGAAGTATTATTATTAAAAGATATTGGAGATAATACTTGGGTTACTTTAGCTAAACCTGCAAAAAGAGTAAAACTTGGAACAGTTATTAAATTTGGAAATGGCGAATTAAAAGCCGAATGCATCAAAATTGAAGATGATGGAATTAGACATTTTAAATTAATTTATGATGGTATTTTAATGGAAATTCTTGATAAATTAGGTTCAATGCCACTTCCACCTTATATTCATGAAAAATTAGAAGATAAATCACGTTATCAAACGGTTTATGCTAAAAATATTGGAAGTGCCGCCGCACCTACTGCAGGTTTGCATTTTACTGAAGAATTACTTGATAAAATAAGAGAAAAAGGTGTTAAAGTTTTATTTATAACCCTTCATGTTGGACTTGGAACATTTAGACCAGTTATGGTTGAAGATATAAAAGACCATGAAATGCATAGTGAATACTATTCAATTTCAAAGGAAGTAGCAGATGAACTTAATAAGGTTAGAAAAAATGGTGGTCGAATAATTGCGGTTGGAACAACTTCCACAAGGACTTTAGAAACAGTTGCCTCTAAATATAATGAATTTAGAGAATGTTCCGGAACTACCAATATCTTTATTTATCCGGGTTATGAATTTAAAGCTATTGATGGACTTATAACTAATTTCCATTTACCAAAGTCAACTTTAGTTATGTTAGTAAGTGCTTTTTCTAAAAAAGAATATATAATAAATGCTTATATGGAAGCCCAAAAAGAAAAGTATCGCTTTTTCTCATTTGGAGATGCCATGTTAATAATATAGGAGGAATGTATGCAAGATAGAAATAATAAAATGGATTATAAAACTTTAAATGAACTTATTAAAACGGGTAGTATTTTATTAAAAATAATGCTTGCTTTGTTTATTTTATCAATTGGAGTTTTAGTTATATATTTATTAGATAAAACTAGTGTTCTAGTTACAATTGGAAAAGTTTTAGGAATCATCTCTCCACTTTTTATAGGATTAGGACTTGCTTGGTTATTAGAACCAGCCATTAATTACTTTGTTAAAAATAAAGTAGGAAGAAAGTTAGCTGTTGTCGTTGTCTATTTAATTTTCATTTTCTTAATCGTTGTGATTCTAGCTTTAATAGTACCAGAGTTTATCTCCCAAGTTAATGAACTAATTAAAAAGATTCCTGACTTTTTAGGTTCTATCAATGATTTTATTAATAATTTGTTCTTAAACTTATCAAGTACGGATTTTGATTTAACAGCTTTAAAAGATAATATTTTAACATCCCTTAATGATTGGACAAATAATCTTACAACGAATAATTTATCGGGTATTGTAAATGGGGTAGGTTCATCAATTAAAGTAATCTTAAACTTTATATTAGGATTATTAATTGCTTTTTACTTATCACTTGATTTTTCAAAAGTAAGTAAATACATCAATATCTTTGTTCCTAGTAAATATCAAACCGAAGTAAATAAAGTTAAAAAGAGTTTAAATGAAATGCTTCGAAGTTATGTAAATGGTACTTTATTATCATGCTTATTTGTTATGATTTTATCCCTTATTGGTTTCTTAATTTCTGGAGTATCATCACCACTTTTATTTGCTATCTTCTGTGCAATTACTAATATAATTCCTTACTTTGGACCTTATATTGGAGGTATACCAGTTGTTGTTGTTGGATTTGCTATTAGCCCATTTGCAGGAATTGGTTGTTTGATTACCGTTTTCTTAGTTCAATTCCTAGAAGGTAATATCTTACATCCAATTATTGTTGGCAAGGCTATATCTCTTCACCCAATTACAATCATGGTAAGTTTATTAGTATTTGAATATTTCTTTGGAGTAGTTGGTATGATATTTGCACCACCTATTGTAGCAACCTTAAAAATACTATATCTATATTTTGAAGATAAACATCATTTCTTAAATCGGTTAAAGGCAACGATTAATTAGGTGCTTATGAAGATTAAATATCCTAAAAATTTAGAAACAAATGGAATAATTGGAGTTACAGCAACCTCCTCCGGAGTAACCGAAAGTGATGATATTAAAAGACTCGAATATGCTTATCAAAATTTAAAAGAACTAGGTTTTAATATCATTGAAACTAGTAATGTCAGGAAAAATAAACAATTTGTAAGTTCAAGTGGTGAGAAACGAGCCGAAGAGTTTTTAGAATTATGGCAAAATAAAGACATTAGTTTAATTGCTCAAGTAAGAGGTGGTGAATTTCTGATGGAAATGTTACCATACCTATCTTCCAAAGATATTTTAAATTACGAATCTAAATATATTCTAGGTTATTCTGATTCTAGTTTATTTAATTTTTATTTAACGACTAATTTTTATATAGCAACTGTAACTGGGATGAATATCACGAAATTTGGGATGAAAAAATTAGATAATTCCCTTATTAAAGAATTAGAAGTTTTAAAAGAAGATACATCTATTCAAGATAGTTTTAAGTTATATGAAGATGAAAGATCTCTTAATGAACCTTATAATCATGGTTTTAATTTAACTAAAAAAGTTTCTTATCAAAGTTTATATAAAGATAAGAAAACTGTAATATCCGGAAGAATGTTAGGTGGTTGTATTGAGGCTTTAGCAACGATAATTGGAACTAAATATGATAAAACCAAAGAATTTCTCCAAAGTTTTGATGAAGGTATCTTATGGTATTTAGAAGATTTTATGGCTAATCCTTTAGATTTATATCGCATACTTTGGCAAATGAAGGAATCTGGTTGGTTTTCTAATGCAAATGGCTTTTTAATCGGAAGAACTAGAGCCATCAAAGAAATAGAAGATTTTACTTATCTAGATGCTCTTCATAAAATATTTGATGATATGAATGTTCCCGTTATCTATGATGTTGATATTGGTCATCTAATGCCAACTTTTACAATTATCAATGGTAGTTATGGAACATTCACATATCAAGATAATAAAGGAACTTTAAAAATAGAGAAAAAATAAAATCAATCAAACGACTGATTTTATTTTGTTTTATTCTTAAGTTTTTGACCATAATTAGATATTCTTAAAGTATCACCAAATTTTTCTTTTTGTTCATTTACCCATTCTTCATTATATTCATATACTTTAATATTACCAAGTTCAGGATGAATTTTCAAAAGATGTCTTCTTAAATCATCTTTTAAAGAACCAAGACCTAGAGTTGTAATAGTTCCATCATCAAAGACAAAGCAAAATAATTCTAAAATATCCATGAAACTATTACAAAAATTAACTCCCGTTATAATTGATAGAATTACTTCTAAATTAAATTCTTTTTCTCTATAATATAAATTACCCATATGTGCCCCCAATATCTAAATATTATAAAGATAATTTTAATAATGTCAACTATTTTTAGTTATTTTTTAGGATAAGGTTTCTTAACCTCGAGTGCAAAAGTAATTTCCACCCCTAAAAAGTATAAATATGGAATTTAGTCTTTCAAAATAAATGTATGGAA
>CANQJD010000052.1 GCA_947624175.1 uncultured Bacilli bacterium | reverse complement strand
AAAAACTTTATGAATATTTTTTTATCTCTTATTCGTAAAGTTTTTCTTTTTAAGTTAATTTACTCTTTTTTTCTGTTATTTTCTTTTCATAAGTTATAACATAATCTTCAATAGTATTTCTTTCTAAATTTAAAATAGCAGCAACTTTATCAATTTCAAGTTCTAATTCTTTTAAGACTTTATCATCTATTCCTTTAAAATAAGTTTCATTTAAAATATGCATATTTAAAACATCCGAAAATCGTCTTAAAGGACTTGTTATATGAGAATAATCTTTAAAACCTAATCCATAATGCCCACAGTTAAATCTAGAATAGAAAGACTTTGGAGTATTACCTCTTAAATTAGCTAAAGTTTTTTTATAATAAAGATTATCAGGATTTAATAACAAATCACTTATAAGTTTAATATTTATATCATCAAGTTCATGACAACGATATAAATATGGTAAATTATTTTCATCATAATATTCAGCCACACTTTTACCAGTTAATAACATTGTATAAGTAACTAGATTAGTAGCAAAACTACCAACTTTATTTCTAGATTCTAATATATCTAAATCAGCTTCATATTTAATAAATCTTTCAACTTTCTTAAAATCTATTTGTAATTTATTAAGGAAATTTTCTAAAAAGGTAAAGACTTTTTCTTGTTCTCTTGACTTACCACCTATTTTATAATCATGATTAATTGATTTATATGAGGCTCTTTCTTTAACATTAATAATAGTATTTAAGAAATATTTTTTTAGAATATTACCTTCCTTATCACACTCAAAACAAAAAGTTTTAGCATACCTATCTTGTCCTTTTACTAATGAAAAATCATCACTTGCAAACTTATAATCTATCATTGGGATTTGTTTATCACTTAAATAAATTGTCATGGCTTTATTTTTAGCATCATTTATAACTTCAGAATTATAAGAAAGACTAGCTAAAGGATCAGCTATATGAACTTTCAATAAAACATTGCCATTTTCAAGAAATGAAACCGATAATCCATCATCTAAAACTTTAGTACCTTCATCATCAATCGTTACTACATAATCATTTAATTTAACTCGAGCACGGATATTTTTATCTCTATTTATTTTTTCTAATTCTAATTCATTAGGTTTTATATTAATATTACTGATATCACAAATTGAAAAGATATCACTTTTATCTTTAATACTATTAATTATCTTTTTTAATTTAATAATCGTTTTAGAATCTAATTCATTATTATTTATAAATTTTATAATCAAATTAATAGAAGTATTTTGCAAGTTAGTATCTAAATTAAAGGCTTCATTTATTAAAAATTTATTTATAACTCTTTCATAGTAAGAAATTAAATAGTTATCTTTATTTAAAATTTCATTTAAGTATTCATCAAGTACTAAAATAAATAAAGGAGTATTTGAAACTTGAATATTTATTAAGTTATTATCAACCTTTAAGATTTTATCTACATATTCTAATTTTCTAGAACCAAAGATTCCTTCAACAAGTAGTGTTGACAAAGGGCTTTCATTTAAAGGAAGTGGTTCAGGTTTATTTAAATTTGGATCTAATAAACTTGCTAAAATATCGGAGATTACTTTAAATACTTCGGAATCTTCAACATCACTACATCTACTCATTCTTTTGTATAGTCTTAAAAGGGATAAGATTTCTCCCCGATAACTACTTTTGGAGGTTAATTTTAATTTATTATAAATATGTTTTATATAACTTGCAACTTTCTTTAAATTATCATAATCATAGCCTTCATGATAATTAGTTATACTTTCAGCTAATAGTTCTAAAAGCAAAGAAAAATAAGAGTTTAACTCTAGATTTAAACTTTTCATACTTTCGTTGACATCATTTGATTTAGATACTTCTTCTAAAGTTCTTGTTAAACTCTCATTCATTTTATTCACTCCTTCGGTTGATACCTATTAAGGTTATTTCATCACTTAAATTATTAATTCTTTCCATAATTCTTCTGGCTGATACTTTATTATAAGAGGCACTGGTAATTTGTAAACGGGCTTCTAATTCTTGTTTTGTGTAATTTGAAGTGAAGAAAGTTGGTAACTTGTTTTCCATTCGATATTGTAAAATTGGTCCTAAAACTTCATCCCTGGCCCATTCCGTAACACGCTCAGCCCCTATATCATCAATTAATAAAAGTGGGGCATTCCTGATGCTTGTAAATAACTCTTGATATTCATCCCCTTCAGAAAAACCAGCCTTTAGACTTCTTAAAAATTCTGGAAAGTAAATAATTGCACTTTTAACATTAAGTTTGGCTAATTCATTAAATAAAGCCGCTAATAAATAAGTTTTTCCACTTCCAAAGTTGCCTGTTAAATAAATACCTTTGCCTTCTTTAGTATCTTTATATTCATCATAGAATTTCCTAATTTTTTTAATTATTTCTAACCGATTTTTATCATCTTTATATATATTTTTAAAACTAGCACTTTTTAAGATTTCAGGTATTTTAAAGAAATAAATATTTTTTGAATAAGCATTTTCTTCTTCCATTTCTCTTTTAAAATGACATTTAATGTAAGAAAACTTTAAACCTTCACCTAATTCTTCAGGTGTTAAAGCACATCCTGGAATCGAATTTTTACAAGCAAGTAATGATTTACACTTTTGACAATTTTTATGTTCTTTAACGGCTTCTATTAGTCTTGATGTATATTTCATTTTAGATTCAGTACTGATATCTAACGAATCCGCCATTTTTTTAAAATCATCATCGGCTAGGGCTTTTGAATAGTTAACTTGTAATAATTTATTATCCTGTTTTTTAGAAGTAAATTCATCTAATTTTAACATACAAACCTCCTAATATATTTCGTTTTGATAATCATCTAATAAATGCTGACATTCTGAACTTTTGATTTCTTTAACATTTAATAAATCTTTCTGATTATCTTCAAAATATTTATAAATCTTATCATCCCTGAATCCAATCTTTCCAACTTCTTTACGATTAGTTCCAAAGTAAACTTCTTTTATATTAGACCAAATAATAGCAGACAAACACATTGGACATGGTTCACTTGTTGAATAAATAATGCAATCACTTAAATCATGGGTATGCAAATTTTTACAAGCATCTCTTATAGCCATCACTTCAGCATGGGCCGTTGGGTCATTAGATATTAAAACTTGATTATGACCAACTCCAACTATTTTCCCATTTAGAACAACAACTGCTCCAAAAGGACCTCCATCTTGATTTTCTACACCAATTCTTGCTTCTTCTACTGCTTTTAATAAATAATCATTCATATAACTTCACCACTTATATATATCATACCATAAACTAAAAAGTATAACAATGTGCTTGACGAGATTTTCATTGAAAAAATTTCTAGAAAATACTCTAGAAACTTTTATTTTAAATCATAATTTAAGTTTTTAAGTTCATCTAAGACAAATAAGCCATCTTTTCGGATTAAAACATCATCAAAATAAATTTCTCCACCACCATAATCTTTTCTTTGAATTAAAACCATATCCCAATGAATATCAGATACATTGCCATTAAAGCATTCTTTATAAGCCGAACCTGGTGTAAAATGAATACTTCCCCCTATCTTTTCATCATATAAAATATCGCCAATCGGTGTTAATATCTTTGGATTTAAACCGAATGAAAATTCTCCAACGTATCTACTTCCTTCATCGGTATTTAAAATTTCATTTAATTTTTCAATATTGTTTTTACATTTAGCATCTGTTATTTTTCCATCCTTAAATGTCAAACTAACTCCTTCAAAGACATAGCCATCATAAGGTGAATCGGTATTAAAAGTAATCGTTCCATTAACAGTATCTTTAACTGGGGCTGTAAAAACCTCCCCATCTGGAATATTAGATTCCCCAGCACAGATGATAGCCGGTAACCCTTTAATACTAAAGGTTATATCCGTACCTTCTCCTGTAATTCTTACTTTATCAGTTTTTTCCATTAATCTCTTTAAAGGTTGCATATCTTTTTCCATTTTATCATAATCAACGGTCATAACATCAAAAGCAAAATCAAAAAACTTCTTATTAGTCATTTTTGATTTATAAGCATCAATTGGACTAGGATAATTTAATAAAACCCATTTCTTTTTATTGATTTGGATATCTTTATATTTACTTAAAGCTTTCTTTAGTTTATTATTTAATTCAGGGTCAACATTTCTATCATAATAGTCACTTAAAGTATATCTAATTTGAATGAATGAATCGTATTCTTCGACTTCAAACTTCATAACATTCTTTTTATTCTCGATAATATCATCATTTAAATTTTCTTTTATAGTATTACTTATCTCAGGGTCTATATATTTGATTGTTGGTACGCCTTTATTTTTTAATATACAATCAACTAAACATTTTATTAAGGGCATTGTTTCAGCACTTTGATAAGTTATTAATACCTTTTCATGTTCACGAACCTTAATACTATGTTTTACAATTATTTCACTTAATTTTTCAATTCTTTCCATTATAACATTCCTTTCTTTTTTACATAAAATATCTTGGAAAGGAGTATTTTATGTATACTAATTATAATATACCACAAAAAAGGTATAATAAACCAGTAAATTATCAAAATTATTCAAATTATACAACAACTACTACTTATCCAGTAAATGGAGATCGTTTTATTGGAGGAGGTTTTTTAGCACCATTTTTATTAGGTGGAGTTGGTGGTTATTTGATAGGAAGACCTAATTATAATAATCAAGGTCCAATTCCTGTATATTTCCCTAATGGAGGACCAGGTCCATATCCTTATCCACCATATTCGAACACCAATATCTATTATTAGAAAAAAATTACTAAATTTGCATTTAGTAATTTTTATTTGCTAGTTCCTTTCGTTTTTACAAAAGAAACATATGTATCTTCGATATTTCGAGTTATTAAGTTACCAGATACTAAATTTTGAAAACTATTTAATTTAGATAATTTCTCATCATAATTTTTATCACTTAATTTACCATAGATACCAAGCACAACATTAAAACCTTGATTATGTAATAAATTTAAATCTCTAAAAGCCTTTTGGTAATCGAATGGATTTTGAGTAACACAATATAATTTATTATCTCGAAGGATATTAATAAATTTTTTTACTTAAGTTAATTCTTACTCCATTAGGATTTTCTAATAAAGTTCCTTTAATAATTAATCTTTTATCAAAAGTATTATCTTCTAATTCGTCAAAAGTTCCTTTATATCTAGTTAATAAAGTAATAGATGTATCTCTACTAGATATGCTATCTAAAACTCCTTTATCAAGTTCAAGGCAAACATTATCTAAAATACCAGCTTCGAGTAAACATTTTTTATAAATTTCTAAATCATTCTTCATTTTTTTGAGATAATTTAAGTAATATTGATTGCCAATCATATCTTGATTATCGATTACTATTCCTCTTGATGATAGGTACTCTTTATATAACTTCTTTAAATAATTTAAAGATTCTTTTTCCAATTTATTTCCCCCTTTTTATTTATAATTATTTTGTTTTTTTAAATACTTTACTAGCAAGTTTTTCATCAACTTCTGAATAATTATTAGATTTAATACCATGACTTCTATCATATCTATTTAACTCTTCAACAAACTCTATCCATTCCGGTTCGATTGAAGTAATCATTCTTTCACAGTTAAATCTTGAGTAATCTTCTTTCTCTTCATCAGATAATTTGCTTAAATTAGGATAACCATTTGATAAGAATTTAATAGAATATCCGCCTAATGACATGAACATCTCTCTAACAGCATCACTGTTTTCAATAAGAGTCGTTCTTGCAAACTCCTCTCTTGTTAAGTTAAATGTTTTAATAGCCGCAATTCCTTTATTGCTCATTTCACGATTTTTACCTTCTTTGTATTTTTCTTCATAAAATCTAACAAAAATAATACCGTCTAATTTTGAATCGTATCCATAATAAGACTTGATTTTAGCACTAACTTCCGAATCAACATTGTAATGAGTTAATGGAACGTGAAAGATTACTCTAGCACTTGATACATCATATCCTTCTTTATAAAAACGATATAAATCATAAACCATATCAGAATCATAAACTTTAGTTAAAGTATTTAGGTATGGAACTGTATTAGGATATAAATTCTCTTCTTTATGAATTTCGTCATAATTGATTCGTCCATCATTTGGCTTTCTTTCTTCTAGAAATTCATCTAATCTGTAAAAATATTTTTTAGAAAAATATCTTCTTTCAGCACCATTTAATCCCTTTATTTTATTATTATAATAACTATCAGTTACTCTTCTATCAAGTTTTCTGATTTGTTTTTGCATAACTGGTTTAGTTTTGTTTAAGGTATCATCAATATCTAAAAACCTTATTTCAAACTTAATCCCCATTTCTCGACACAAGTTAATTTTGTAATTAGTAGTTGCTAACATGATATTATTAAAGTTAATTAGGTTGGCAGTTGGTAAAGATAAAAATTCATCTTTTGATAAATTCCAATAATCTGACATATAAATCCTTCTTTCTATTTTATTCTTCAAATCAGAAAATAATGCCAAATTTCAGCCTATTCCCCAATTAGTTCTTAAATTATATCATATTTTTAATATTATGTCAAATGAGCAACAAGTAATATTCAAAATAAATTTGAAAAATTACCCGTGGAGCTTGCGACACTGCCTTTTTCTACTTCACAGGATTTCTCCTCCATAGACCAAATTCCGATGGTCGACACCGTACTTTATTTTTTTCTTTTTGGTAATTTTCAATTTATTTTAAATATTACATAATCCTCTTTTCAAATCCTTTAAATATAACTTCATACCTTCATCTAATATATTAATACTTGCATTTATATCTCTATCATTCAAACTATGGCAACTTGGACATTCCCATTCTCTAACACTTAAATCTTTAACCCCTTGATATTTTTCTTTACAATGCGAACATAATTGACTACTTGGATAGTAGGTATTTACTTGATATATTCGCTTATTATGCCACAGAGTTTTATATTTTAATGTCCTAATTAGTTCTGCAAAGTTTGAGTTAGAGATATATTTTGCTAAATGATTTTTTCCATTTTCTATCATTTTTTTTACTTTTAAAGTTTCTAATACTATGATATCATTTTCTTTAATTAATTTATTCGTTATTAGATGATTGTAACATTTTCTAGTATTTTTAATTTTTTCATTTACTTTTTGAATTTTCAAGATTATCTTTTTTCGATTTTTGCTTCCCTTTTCACTTCTTGAAAGCCACTTATTTAAACCTTTTAATTTATGCTCATATTTTAAAAGTTTATCTTTTAAACTTTCAAATTTATAACCATCACTACAAACTACTAAATCTTTTACTCCTAAATCTACTCCTATCATATAATTAGGAATAAATCTTGGAATTTCGATATCTTCACTTACTAAAACGAAGGCATAATATTTACCTGCTACTTTTTCAACTGTTACATTGATGATTTTGGCATTAAATTCTTTTAAATTATGATAGCCTCTTATTTCTATTTCAGATATCTTTGGTAATTTTATAGTTCTTTTTTCTAAATCTATACTTATATTTTGATACTTTCTACCACTTGAAGTTATACCTCCCAAGCAAATAGTTTTATAACTTCTTTTAGCATTATAAGATTTATATTTAGGCTTATTAACTAAACCACTTTCATATTTTTTAAATGCGTTTTCTAAATTATCAATTGAAGTTCTTAAAATAGAACCATCAATATCTTTTAACCAAGGATATTCTCTTACTAGATTAGGTAAGTCTTTTTTCATACCTAAAAATGTTAAACTTGGATTTTCTTCCTTCTTATTTAGATAATGATTATAAATAAATATTGATGTCCCAAGAAATGAATTTAGAATTATTTGTTGTTCTAAATCGGGATACATTCTAAATTTATAGGTTTTATAAACTTCCATATTATCACATCTTTCTTGGCACATTATTATATCCTAATTTATTTTTTTATTCAAGTATTTTTTAATTTTTTTTCATATTTTTTTAGTTTATTTTATCCCATAAGTGAATACCACTTATTATACAAAAAAATATAGTCAAACTATATTCTCATTCTAAATTACAACTAGAAGTTGCATTTAAAGTTAAATCGGCTCTTCTTCCATCTAAATAAGCATAGTAGCCAGCACTTGCTATCATGGCTGCATTATCAGTTGCATATTTTAAACTTGGACAAGTATAATTAATCTTATTTTCTTGACATAATTTTTCAAATTCTTCTCGAATTCCAGAATTGGCCGAAACACCACCTGCCAAAATTAAGTTTTTAACTTGATACTCTTGAAGAGCTCGCATTGTCTTTTTAGTCAATGATTTAATAACCACATCTTGAAATGACCTTGCTAAATTTTCTTTATTAATAATGTTTCCTCTTTGTTCTTCATTATGAACTAAATTTATAACTGCACTTTTAAGACCACTAAAACTAAAGTTATAGGAATTATCATTAAGAGGAATTGGTAAATCATACGTTGCTTCTCCAACCTTTGCTAATTTATCAATTTTAGGTCCACCTGGATACTCTAAATTCAAAACCTTAGCTACTTTATCATAACATTCCCCAACAGCATCATCTAAAGTTGCTCCTAACTTTTTAAAGGAATAATCTTTATCCATATAAATAAGTTCAGTATGTCCACCACTGATAACTAGAGAAATTAAAGGAAATTCTAATCGCTTAACTAAATTATTAGCATAAATATGTCCCGCTATATGATGAACAGGAATAAGAGGTTTATGGTATAAAAAAGCTAAAGCTTTAGCACATTCAACGCCAACTAATAAACTACCAATTAAACCTGGTCCATAAGTAACGGCAATTGCATCTATCATATCAGTAGTCATTTGAGCTTTTTCTAAACATTCTTCTAAAACAAAAGTAATATTTTTAATATGAGCTCTACTTGCTATCTCAGGTACAACTCCGCCATATTGCTTATGAATATCTATTTGACTTGAAATAACTGTACTTATTTCCTCTACTCCATTTTTCACGATTGAAAAACTAGTTTCATCACAACTGGATTCTATTCCTAAAATATAAATATCTTTCATCTACATCAACTCTTTTTCCATTAATAAAGCATCTATCCCCTGATAATATTTTTTTCTAACACTAACTCTTTTAAAACCATACTTTTCATATAGATAAATGGCTTTTTTATTATCAATCCGAACTTCTAAAGTAATATTCTTTAACTTTTTTTCATTTCCAAGTTCAATTAATTTTTCTAACAAACTACTTCCAATATGTTCATTTTGATAATTTTCTAATACATTAAAATTCACGATTTCTATTCTATCATAAATTAAATAATAATTCAAAAAACCAACAACTTTATTATCTTTTAAATAAACGAAATATTTAGTATAAGGATTATTCTTAAAATCATCTTGAATTTTTGTTTTAAAGATATCTGGAAACTTAATTTCTAAATCTTTAATTATGTCTTCTAAATTATTTTGTAAATCAATTATCATAATGAATACCTTTTAAATTCTCTTCAGCTTCTGTTAATTTTAAATATTCAGGCTCAATTGTATGAGGATTTTCTCCTTTCAATCCTTCATATTTTATAATTATCTTTAAAATATCTGGATCATATTCTATAAAGTTTTCTAACTTAAATTTATTTTGATTACCAATATAAACAAATTCTTTCTTTAAACTTGCAAGTTGCTCTTGTAATCTATCTAACTTAAGATATTGATTTTTCATAATCACATTATTATTTTCATAAATACCAGCAAAAACAAAGCCTCTTCTTGCATCAATTAAAGGAACAATAACTTTAGAAGTTTCAAGAACACTCATAGCTTCTAAACTTGTGATACTTACAATTTCCTTCTTTAAAGACCATGCCATTATTTTAGCAAATGTCATACCAATTCTTATTCCAGTATAAGAACCTGGTCCTTTAACAACTATTATTTTATCAATATCACTAGACTCCAAAGATGCTTCTTTAAATAAATTTTCAACTTCCTTAATAGTAAATTTAGACATATCACTGCCTAAATTTTTTTTGACACTACTAAGTAATATATCATTATCAGATATTCCAGCATATAGATAACTTGAAGATGTATCTATATAAAAAACTTTCATGAAATAACCTCACATATATCCTCATACTCTTTTCCATGGGGAATAAGTTTTAAAATTCTTGTATTTTCATCAACAACTTTAATTTTTATATCTAATCTTTCTTCGGGTAATCTATCCATAATCATATCAGCCCATTCAATAATAGTAACTCCTCCATTATCAAAATAGTCTTCAATTCCAATATCTTCTTTACTATCTTCTAATCTGTAAACATCCATATGATATAAAGGTAATTCACCATGCGGATATTCTTTTATAATGTTAAATGTTGGAGAGGTTATTTCTTCTTCAATTCCAGTTGCTTTAGCAAAAGCCTTTGTAAAAACCGTTTTACCACTTCCTAAATCTCCCATCAAACAAATTACCATGTTAGGAAATTTTTCAGATTCTAAATTTTCTGCAATCGTTGCTGTATCTTTTTCACTATAAGATGTAATTTTATATTCCATTTCTATCACCAATATTCATTATACAAAAAAAAAATATGATAGACAACATATTTTTAATATATTTACATTAAAAATGTAAAAAAAAATTCTTAGCGATTTCCTATTTTAGCATTAACAACTATCGTCGGCGTTAAAGAGCTTAACTTCTGTGTTCGGGATGGGAACAGGTGTACCCTCTTTGCTATAATCACTAAGAAAATATATTTTGAATAGTTCTTTCAAAACTTGGATAACGTACTCATCAAATTACAACAATTATGATTAAATCCTCGATCTATTAGTACTGGTCAACTCAACATGTCACCATGCTTCCATCTCCAGCCTATCAACGTTGTAGTCTTCAACGGATCTTACTAAATAAATTATGGGAAAACTCATCTTAAGGTTGGCTTCCCGCTTAGATGCTTTCAGCGGTTATCCATTCCCTACATAGCTACACTGCACTGCAACTGGCGTTACAACAGTTAGACCAGAGGTAGGTCCATCCCGGTCCTCTCGTACTAAGGATAGCTCCCTTCAATTTTCCTACGCCCATGACGGATAGGGACCGAACTGTCTCACGACGTTCTGAACCCAGCTCGCGTGCCGCTTTAATGGGCGAACAGCCCAACCCTTGGAAGCGACTTCACCTCCAGGATGCGACGAGCCGACATCGAGGTGCCAAACACCACCGTCTATGTGAACTATTGGGTGGTATCAGCCTGTTATCCCCGGGGTAACTTTTATCCGTTAAGCGACGACCATTCCATACTGAATCGCCTGATCACTAAGCCCTACTTTCGTATCTGCTCGACTTGTGAGTCTTGCAGTTAAGCTCCCTTATACCTTTACGCTCTGCGAATGATTTCCAACCATTCTGAGGGAACCATTGGGCGCCTCCGTTACTATTTGGGAGGCGACCGCCCCAGTCAAACTACCCACCAGACACTGTCCCTAATCCAGATAATGGATTCAGGTTAGAAACACAATACTTTAAGGGTGGTATTCCAAGGTTGACTCCACGAAAACTGGCGTCTTCGTCTCAAAGTCTCCCACCTATCCTCTACATAAAATACCGTGTCTCAATATCAAGCTATAGTAAAGCTCCACGGGGTCTTTCCGTCCTGTCACGGGTAACCTGCATTTTCACAGGTATTAAGATTTCACCGAGCCTATGGTTGAGACAGTATCCAGATCATTACACCTTTCGTGCGGGTCAGAACTTACCTGACAAGGAATTTCGCTACCTTAGGACCGTTATAGTTAC
>CANQJD010000051.1 GCA_947624175.1 uncultured Bacilli bacterium | reverse complement strand
TAGTAAAGTATTGGAATTATCGAAGAATGGAGATGGAAACATGGAATGGAAAGAAGAATATGATGAGATTATAAGCAAATTTGAAAATTATCAGGCTGGAAGATTTGATGATCGAAGAGAAATGATTATTGGTATGAATGAAAATCATGTGGCTCTTGAAACGATTGCTAAGGTTGCTAAAATCTCAATTGAACAGGTAAAAGAAATTCTAAAAGAAGAAACAGCTGCTGTTAAATAAACAAAGTTGTTTTTTCTTTCTTTATTTTTAAATTTATATTTTTATTAAAAATAATCCTGATAAACTTGATTATTATTTAAGAATTTGTTACAATAATGTTGCAAAGGAAGAGAAAATATAAAATAATCCAAGATGAGGAAATATTAAAAGAATAAGGTAGCAAAGTATTGGAATTATCGAAGAATGGAGATGGAAACATGGAATGGAAAGAAGAATATGATGAGATTATAAGCAGATTTGAAAATTATCAGGCCGGAAAGTTTGATGGCCAAAGAGAAAACATGAGAGAAATGATTGTTAGTTTGAGTGAAAATCATGTATCTCCTGAAACAATTGCCAAAGCTGCTAAACTCTCACTCGAACAGGTAAAAGAAATTTTAAAAGAAGAAACGGCTGCTGTTAAATAGTTACTGTTTTTTCTTTCTTATTAAAATAAATTAAAAAATTTCTTTAAAGTAACTTAGTTGTAACTTTTATAAGCGTATAATGATAACTGAAAGGAAGAATTGTATGGAAATATTGAAAGTTGAAAATTTAACTAAAGTTTATGGTAAAGATACAACTAAGGTTGTGGCCCTTGACCATGTATCTTTTAGTGTTGAGAAAGGAGAATTTGTTGCTATAGTTGGAGCAAGTGGTTCAGGTAAATCAACTCTTCTTCATTTAATTGGTGGAGTTGATAGACCTACATCAGGTAAAGTTTATATAGATGGTGAGGATATCTTTAACTTTAATGATGATAAGTTAGCCATCTTTAGAAGAAGACAAGTTGGACTTATTTATCAGTTTTATAACTTAATTCCTATTTTAAATGTAGAAGAAAATATAACTTTGCCTTTAGACCTTGATAACCGGGAAGTTGATAAAGATACCTTAAATGATATGTTACAATTATTAGGACTTGAAAAACGAAGAAATCATTTACCTAATGAATTATCAGGAGGACAACAACAAAGGACAAGTATAGGTAGAGCCTTAATTACAAATCCAACGATTATTCTAGCTGATGAGCCAACTGGTAACCTTGATTCTAAAGCAAGTGATGAGATTGTTGCCTTACTTAAAAAATCTAATAAAGATTTAAAACAAACAATTATCATGATTACCCATAATATGGAAATTGCTAAAGTTGCTGATCGAATAATTAAACTTGAAGATGGTAAGATAGTTGGTGAGGAAGCATGACCTTGCTTAATAAACTGACTCTTAAAAATTTAAAACTAAATAGAAAAAGAACGATTGTTACTATAATTGGTATTATGCTATCAGTAGCCTTGATTACAGCCGTTGCTTCGATGTATGCAAGTGGTATTAGTTCTTTAATTAGTTTTGAAAAAATTGAACAAGGTAATTTTCATGCTGTCTTTTATAATGTACCAGAAGATGATATTAGAATATTTAAAAATAATCGAGAAATTGAAAGTATATATCCAACTAAGGGAATTGGCTATGCTAAACTTGAAACTAAAAATGACTATAAACCTTATGCTTATATTTTAGGATTACCCAAGATATCTTTAGAAAATTTATCGATTAATCTAATTGAAGGAAGATTACCTAATAATGATAATGAAATATTAATACCTAGTCATCTTAATACCAATGGCCGAGTAAATTTAAAAGTTGGAGATACTATTACTTTAGAAGTTGGAACAAGAATAGCAGAAGATGGAACAATTTTAACCCAAGATGATAGATTTTATAAAGAAGATCTCATTGATAATATCGATGGAGAAGAAACTGTCCTTGAAAGTAAAAGTGTTGAAGAAATTGTTGATACCAAGACTAAAACCTATAAAATAGTAGGACTAATTAAAAGACCAGCCTACAATATTGAAGGTTATTCAGCCCCAGGTTATACTTTTATCACGAATATTAAAGAACAAGAAATAAGTGGTAATGTTAATTTATATGCCTTATATTCTAAAGATGGAGTTAAAGATGCTTATAAACTAACGGCAAACCTATTAGGTGTTGATGAAGATATTTTTGAAAAAGTAAATAACAATGAAGTTAGTTTAGAAGTTTTAGAAAAATATGATCAAGAAATGGAAAAGGTTCGCTTCAAATATGCAATTAATGATTATCTAATTGACCTTGAAACTAATCCCATTAAAGGAAGTGGCATTCAGGGACTTGGTTATGTTTTAATAGTTGTCATGATTATTATTGTCTTTACTTCCGTATTTTGTATTAAAAATAGTTTTGATATATCTATAACGGAAAAGATTAAACAATATGGAATGCTTCGAAGTATAGGTGCAACTAAAAAGCAAATCAAGAAAAATGTTTTCTATGAAGCAACAATACTTGGTTTAATTGGTATTCCACTTGGAGTAGTCTGTGGTTTTCTAGCATCATTCATCCTAGTTATTGTAAGTAATCACTTTTTAACTGGAATGATAACCGATAATTTAAAATTACATTTTACTTTTTCATGGATAGCCTTGATAATTGCTATTATTCTAGGCATTATCACGATTTACTTTTCAGCCTTTAGAAGTGCCAAAAGAGCATCTAAAATCTCCCCAATCGATTCCATTCGTAATAGTGCTAACATTAAAATTAACTCTAAAAAAGTTAAATCACCTAAAATTATTAAGAAAATCTTTGGAGTAGGTGGAGAAATTTCTTATAAAAACTTAAAACGAAATAAGAAAAAATACCGAACTACTGTAATTTCAATCATTGTTTCAGTCTTCATCTTTATTGCTTTATCTAGTTTTATGGGAATGGCTTTAAAATCTATTGAAGATGAACTTAATATAAGTGAATATAATGTCATGTTATATGTATCTTTAACTAATGGCGATAAAATAGATACTGATAAATTCATGGAAACAACCTCTTTAGATAACATTGAAGACTATGCTGTTATTCAAAATGATAATTTTAATGTTAATAATATCAAATATAATGAGGAATATCTAAAATATCTTGGCATATCAAGAGATGATGATAATCAAATCTATCTATCAGTTTATACTTTAGGAGATTATCAATTTAAAAAATATGTTGAATCACTAGGTTTAGATTATAAAAACATGGAAGATAAAGCCATCCTCCTTGATTATAGTAAAGTTTTAAAATATGATAAAAATGATAAACCTATCTATAAATATATGCGAATTTTTGATAATCAAATTGGAGATAAATTAAACGGGGTTTTTGATTTTGGTAATGATAACTCGAAAGTTGATATTGAAATAGGTTATATAACTGATAAACGACCATTTGGTTTGAAAAATAATGAAAACCTTAAATTAATTATCAGTGACAACTTATTTAATCAATATAGTAAACCTCGTAATTTAGAATTTTGTTATCAAGCAAGTGATGCTAATAAACTTCAAGATGAAATAGATACTTTACTAAAAGGTGAGAACTATGACCTTGAAAATTTAGAAGAAAATGCAAGGTTGATGAAAAATATCTTTACTTTAATAGGTATCTTCTTATATGGTTTCATTATCGTTATCTCGTTAATTGGAATTACTAATGTCTTTAATACAATTACAACTAATATGGAATTAAGACAAGGTGAGTTTGCTATGTTAAAATCAATCGGAATGACTAATCATGAATTTAAACGAATGATAAGACTTGAAAGTTTATTCATGGGACTTAAATCTTTACTCTTTGGAGTACCAATAGGAATTGCTTTATCTTACTTAATTTATTTCTTACAAAGAGAAGAAATACCTTACTATACTCTTCCAACTACAGCCATTATCATCTCAATTATAGTAGTCTTTATTCTAATAACACTTATCATGAAATATTCAATAAGAAAAATCAATAAACAAAACACCATTGAAACAATTCGAAATGAAAATATTTAAAACTAGGGCGATAGCCCTTTTACTTATGATATAATAAAGATGGAGGGTTAAATGACAATATTATTAATTGAAGATAACGAAGGAATTATTAAAGGACTTACTTATTCTTTTCAAAAAAATAACTATAATTTAGTATCTAAAACAAGTATTAAAGAGGTTAAAGAGTATTTGAAGGAAGATAATCATATTGATTTAATTATTTTAGACATAACTTTACCTGATGGCAATGGTTTTTCTTTATATAAAGAAGTTTTAAAAGACTTGAATATTCCAACTATCTTTTTAAGTGCTAATGATGAAGAAGATAGTATTGTTGAAGGCTTAAATATGGCTGAAGATTATATTACTAAACCCTTTAGTACCAAAGAATTATTAGCAAGAATTAATAAAATTTTAGCAAGACAAAAAAAGCAAAGTATTATAAAAGTTCATGATATAACCTTTGATATGGATAAATTAATTTTAAGTAAAAATAATGTTCCAATTGAACTTACGGCTTTAGAATTAAAACTAGTTAATCTCTTATTTTTAAATATAAATAAAGTAGTTACCCGAAATACGATTCTTGATAAAATATGGGAATGGACTGGCAACTTTGTTGATGACCATACAGTTACTGTTTATTTCAATAGAATAAGAGAAAAAATCGGAAGTGATATTATCATTACTATAAAGGGTATGGGGTATAGAATAGATGAAAAATAAAGTTAAGTTAAAGAAATGTTTAATAAGCATGGTAGTTGTTAGTTTAGTTTTAGTTATTCTAATTACAGTTTTAAATATATATGAATACCATGTTTATACTAAGAATTTTAATAATAAATTAGCCAGTATCATAGAAGTTTTACAAGAGAAATATCCGAGTTTAACGGAAGATGATATTATTAAACTTTTAAATAGTAAAGGAAGTAAATCAGATATTTTAAAAAAATATGCTGTAGATTTTAATGATAAATCAATTATTTTAGAAAATAGTCATAGTTATCATGTCTTTTTAATTCTAAATAGTTCTCTTTTAGTTATAGGTATTATGTTGTTAATCATTATTTTTATTAGATTTAATCATAAACGAGATAAGGAGATTAGAGATATTACCTATTATTTAGAAGAAATAAATAAACGCAATTATGAACTTAAAATAGATTCTATATCTGAAGATGAATTATCAATTTTAAAAACGGAGTTATATAAAACAACGGTTATGTTAAAAGAAGCAGCCTTAAATTCTCAAGAAGATAAATTAAATTTAAAGAAATCTTTAGAAGATATTTCACATCAATTAAAAACACCACTTACTAGTATCTTAATTATTTTAGATAATTTAATTGATGATATAGATATGGATGTTGAAACTAGAAATGACTTTATAAGAGATATTAAAAGAGAAGTAGTTAATATTAACTTTTTAGTTCAAGCTATTTTAAAGTTATCAAGTTTTGATAGTAATACTATTCATTTTATAAAAGAAAATGTTAAAGTTTGTGATATTATTAAAGAAAGTATAAAAAATGTTTCTATTCTTTGTGATTTAAGAAATATTGATATTAAAGTAAAGGGCGATGCTAGTCTAACTTTAAAATGTGATTTAAGATGGCAAATTGAAGCCATAACTAATATTATTAAAAATTCGATAGAACATTCTAATGATAATCAAAGTATTGAAATTAGATATGAAGCAAATAATGCTTATCTAGAAATAGAAATAAAAGATTATGGAAGTGGTATTTCTAAAAAAGATATTAAACATATATTTGAAAGATTTTATAAAGGAGAAAAATCATCTAATGATAGTATCGGAATAGGTCTTGCTTTATCTAAAAGAATAATTGAAGAAGATAATGGAAGTATAGATGTAGTAGCAAGAGAAGATGGCACAAGTTTTATAATTAAGTATTTTAAATAGTTGGATTTTTTTTCAACTTTTTTTCTTATAATGCAGTTTAGTTCTTTACTTTTTTAGATAAAAATGATATAAATTAGAATAGGTGGAGTATATGAGAATTAAGAATATTTTAATTATAATAACCTTTTTCTTTTTGTTTATTGTTTTTAAGCCAGTAGATACTTATGCACTAGTTGAAAAATCTTCATATATTAATATCGAAGATAAATTAAATATGGAAGTTGCAGATTATTTATCAGTGTCTTTAGGTTTTACTACTAATAATATACTTGATCCTACTAATGCAAATCAATTTGGTTTAACTGGTATTATTGAAAATAAAACTTTTTATGATAAAAATTATAGTATTAAAATTTCTTACTATGATGAAAATTATAATTTACTTTTAGAAAATGAAGAATCTAAAGAAATAAAAGCAAAATGTGATAATTGTAGTTCACTAGATAATTTGTTTAAATTAATGTCTAGTGTTAATACATTAAAAGATAAAGATATTTCAAAAATTAATTATTATATGGTTGAAATTGATATTGATACAACTTCACCTAATATTAATAGTAGTTATGAATATACAATAAATAAGTATGATATCAATATTAAAGTTAATGAAGATAATACCTATGATATAGAAGAACAAATTACTGCGTATTTTAATATACCAAAACACGGAATATTTAGAACTATACCTTATAAGAATATAGTTACAAGACTAGATAATACGAAAAATACGAATGTTGCTAAATTAACTAATTTATATGTAAATGCTCCTTATACATTAAATAAAAATTATAATAATTATATAATTCAAATAGGTTCTAGTATGAATACAATTGAAGGAGAAAAAGAATATGTAATTAAATATAATTACAATATTGGAAATGATAAATTAAAAAAATATGATGAATTTTACTATAATATCATAGGAACTGATTGGGATACTCAAATATCTGATATAACATTTTCGGTAACTATGCCAAAAGAGTTTGATAGAAGTAAACTTGGTTTTTCGAAGGGTGAATATGGTTCAGTAAATACTTCTGATATAGAATATAAAGTAGATAATAATATAATAAGAGGTAGTTATAAAGGAGTATTGAAACCAAATGAAGGATTAACTATAAGATTAGAGTTACCAGATGGCTATTTTGTAAAACAAAAAATAGATTTAAAACAATATAGTATGTATCTTGTACCAATTATTTGTTTAATAATTAGTATAGTAATTTATTTTGTTTTAAAAAATGGAGTAAATTTAGTTGAACCAGTAGAATTTTACCCACCTCTTGGATTAAATAGTTTAGAATTAGGTTTATATTATAAAGGAAAAGCAGAAGGAAAAGAAATAACATCTTTGCTAATATATCTTGCTAATAAAGGATATTTAAAAATAAATGAATTAGATAAAAAAGATTATCAAGAAAAAGGAAAATATGAAATTATTAAATTAAAAGAAGAACTACCTGATAATGAATATGAAAAAAGATTTTTAAATTATTTATTTGATGGTAAAAATATAGTTAATGAAAAAAATTTATTTAAAGATATCAAGACCAAAAAAAATATTAAATTCCTTGCTACTCTTTTCACAGTTATAGGATTTATTGTATTTATAATAGGTTTAAGAATTAACAAGGTTAATTTAACCTGGATGGGAATAATTGCAATTTTAATTTTTCAATGTATTTTTTGTTATTATAATGCAGAAAAATCTTATAATGGTATATATAATATATTAAAAGATATAAATAGTAAGAATAATACTAGTAATATATTAAGAAATAAAAAAGGAATATCTATAATTATAAATATATTGATGTGGATTTCAATATTAGCAATCATAGTAAGTTTTTTAAACTTTATTAATATCGAACTAAATATAATATTATTAGTTCTAGGATTTGGTATAAATTTAATATTTATAGAATTATTAAAGTGTGTTATATATAATAGAGATTCTGTTTCTATTATTGAATTAATAACTTTTATGTTAATTGTAATTTATTCTTTGAATACTTTTGTATTTACTGAATTTTATGATTTATTATATATAATACCATATATAATTGGATTAATTTGTATATTAGGAATGATTATAATTGAATATAAAATTATTTGGAGAACATCTTATGGGTATGAAATGTTAGGTAAAATTAAAGGCTTTAAAAGATTTTTAAAAACAGCCGAAAAAGATAAATTAAATGCTTTAGTAAATAGCAATCCTAATTATTTTTATGATATTTTACCGTATACTTATGTTCTAGGTATATCAAATACATGGATTAGAAAGTTTAATAAAATATCAATTAAAAATCCTGAGTGGTATTCTAGTCCATTGATTAATGGAATGGGTAATTTAAAACATTTCTTTGATAGTTCAATGAGAGATTTTTATCGTGGAGTACCAGTTTATAGTGTTTCACGAAAGAGTTTTTTAAAATCATTTTCTTCTGGTTCTTCTAGAAGTGGTAGTTCAGGAGGCTCATCAGGTGGAGGATTCTCTGGAGGAGGCTCCGGTGGTGGAGGTGGAGGTTCTTGGTAATAAAAAAGTTGATTATATGTTTGCTATAATCAACTTTTAATATTAAAATATTTAGTTATTTTGTAACAGATTTATTAGTTATATTGTCTTTTAAAATTGGATTACTTGGGGTTCCTATTGAATATATACCATCTGTTAAATAGATATAATATTCATAATTACAACCTTTTTCTTGAGAAATTACTGCTTTTACTTTTACAAATGAAGAATTTAAATCATAACTAATATTGCTATTATTAGAAAAGTATCCTTCATTAATTATGTCAGATAATGTTATAGTTTTTTCAGTACTTTGAATATTGTATGTACTACAAATTGGTGCATATTTACTTGTGGTAGAATTTAATACACTTGATGTGCTATCGTAATCAACTAATGCTTCTGCTCCATTTATGATAGATTTAGCATCTTTGACATATGTTGAAGCATTTTTACTATTTCCATTAAATATTGAAAATAATAATATTGCTCCAATTATTACAATAATAACTATAACTCCAATAATTAAAAAGGTCTTATTTTTAGATGTATTATTATTATGTGTTGGTTGTTCATTAAAAGTGTTCATATTTTGATTTGAATTATTGGGTTGATTATTTTGATTTTGTCCAAAATTAGTTGGCTGCTCCGGCTGATTAAAACTTTCATTTTGATTAAAATTATTTGAATTCATTTGATTATTGGTTGAATTCATACCAAATTGATTATTATTCATTTACTACTCCTTTACTATATATTAATAATACTATAATAAATTATTTATTGTCAATCTAAAAAAATAGTTAACTAATACCTAATAATATGCTAAAATAATTAAATGAAAGAAGGTTATTATGCAATTAAAAAAAATACGAAAGATGTTAAATTATAATCTTAAAACTTTAGTAGGCTTTGAACTTATTTATAAGTTAGTAACAACAATTATCTTTGTTCCTTTATTTTTAGGAATGTTTAGATTAACTTTAACTGTAAGTGGTTTATCTTATTTGACTTTTGAAAATGTTCTAAAGTTCTTAACTAATCCTTTAGTCATATTACTATTATTAATTCTAATAATTTTCATGACCTTTTATACTTTAATAGATATTAGTACGATTGTGATTATTTTAGATAAATCTTATCAAGAACAAAAAATTAGAATTAAAGAAGCCTTTTTATTAGCAATTCAAAAATCTAAATTAGTTTTTAAAAAGAAAAATATTGGAATACCATTTTTAGTTTTATTCTTAATTCCCTTTTTAAATATTGGAGTATCTTCAAGTTTTATTTCAACCATTAAAATACCTGAATTTATTTTAGATTTTATTATTAATAATAAAGTTTTATCAATTTTATATGTTATATTAGTTATAATTCTTATCTTTATTCTATTTAGATGGTTATATTCCTTACATTACTTTATTCTTGAAGATTGTAATTTTAAAGAGGCAAGGTTAAAAAGTGCTAATTTAAGTCGAAGAAGTAAAATAAAAGACTTTTTAAGTTTAATGTTAGTCCAACTTTTAGTTACAGTTTTCTATATACTATTTGTTTTAATTGGAATAGTTTTAATTACTTTATTTTATAAAATATTTGGTAAAGTAAATATTCTAGGTAATCTATCAATTACGATTATTTGGTTATTAATCATGTTATCTTTGATTATTGTTATATTATTATCTTCTCCTATTAGTTATGCAACTATAACTGCTTTATATTATAAGCATAAAGAAAAAATTAAAGAAGATATTAAACATATTAAGTTAGATTCTAATATTAAGAAAATTACTAAAAAGAAATTTAAAGGTTTTAAAATAGCAATTATCGTGTTAATTATTTTAAGTGCTACTATATTTACTTATTCGATTTTAAATAATAAATATGATTTTAATATTGAATATGTAAGAACTATGGAAGTAACCGCTCATCGAGGGGCCTCTGTTTTATATCCTGAAAATACCATGAGTGCCTTTCAAGGTGCTTATGAACTTGGGGCTGATTGGATAGAACTTGATGTTCAACAAACCGAAGATGGAGTCTTGATTATTCTTCATGATACTAATTTAAAAAGAACAACTGGTGTTTCTAAAAATACTTGGGAAGTAACTTATGAAGAAGTTTTAAAACTTGATGCTGGAAGTTTCTTTGATTCAAAGTTTAAGGGTGAAAAGATACCAACTTTAGAAGAAGTAATTAAGTTTGCTAAAGAAAAAAATATTAAATTGAATATTGAATTAAAACCAACTGGTTATGAAAAAGATTTTGAAAAAGAGGTTGTTAGTTTAATTAAAAAATATCATTTTGAAGATTCTTGTGTTATTACATCTCAAGTATATAGTGTTTTAGAAAATGTTAAAAAATATGATAAAGATGTTGAAACTGTTTATGTTATGAGTTTAGCCTATGGAGATGTTTTAAAATTAAAAGATGCTGATAACTTTAGTATCGAAGCATCAAGTGTTAACTCTAAAATGGTTAAAAAAATTCATAATGCAGGTCGTGAGATTTATGTATGGACTATTAATAATAAAGATAGTATTCAAAAAATGATAGATTTAAATGTTGATAACATTATAACTGATAATATAAAACTTGCTAAAGAAACGATTTATGAAAGTAAAACTAGTAATGTTATAACAGAATTTGTAAAATTTATAAATAATTTATTAAAATAATAAGAGCCATTTGGCTCTTATTTAGTTACAACTTTATAATTTAATTTATTCTTTTCAATAGGATTAGTCTTTGTTCCTATTGAATAAGTTTTATCAGTTAAATAAATATAATAATCATATGAACAACTACTAGTTTCATTTTTAATAGCCTTAATTTTAATATAAGAATTATCAAGGTCATATGTATCTCCATAAGGACTTTTTAATGTAAATGTTAAAGAAATTTCAGGATTATCAACGATTTCGTTTAACTTTATGGTACTTTCTTCATTTCCAGTTAAACATTTAGGAGCATATTTAGGGTAAGTTGGACCAAATAAACTATTGGTACTATCAGCAGTTACTAAACTTTCAGCTCCATTTAAAAATTCTAAAGCATCATTTACAAATTCAGTTGCAAGTTTTTCATTATCTCTGAAAAAGTCTTTCAAGATTAAAAAGGGTAAAATTAAGATGACAATAATTGAGGCAATAGTTATGATTAATTTTTTCTTTGATTTTTTAGGTTGATTTGGTATTTCTTGATTAGGTTGGTTAGGTAAAGTCTGATTAAGATTATTTATTCCATTATTTGAAATATTGTTTGGGATAGTTCCCATTTGATTATTATTCATTCTTAAGACTCCTTATATTTTAATGATACAATAATTACTATTCAATTGTCAAGATATCTTGAGTTTCGGTTTTTTTAAATTTTTTAATACTATTTTATAATATGATGACAATTAATTAATTTTTTTAATCAAA
>CANQJD010000050.1 GCA_947624175.1 uncultured Bacilli bacterium | reverse complement strand
ATTTTTTTAACAATTTTTTCTCAAAAAGTGGATTTTATTTCTTCAAACTAGAATTTACTTTTGCAATTCAGCTTTTTTTTTCATCTCTAACTATATATAATATGCAATTTTCTAGAAAATACTCCTATTTTCTTGTTTTCTTTAAAATAAATTGTTATACTATTAGCAAGAAAGGAGCAAATATGAAATTTTTAAAAGGTTTAGGTGTTTCAATTTTAACTCTCATTTTATTTGTATCAGCAACTGCTATTCTCTTTTTACTTCCTTTAAGAGGAGCTGTTAGTAAACAAAATATTAAAGAAACGATTACGAAAGTTGACATTGAAAAATTAATTAAAGAAAATCCTCAAGTTCAAGAAGATGTAAATGAAGCTTTTGGACCATTATATGACACAGCAGCAGAATATGGAATAAGTAAAGATGTTGTTAATAAAATCTTAAATTCTGATGAAGTTAAAGGTTTAATGGGTGATTTTACAGGTAATATCCTTGATTATATTTTCACTGGTAAAGACCAAAAGATTATTTCTAATTTAGAAATTGACGGTTTAGTAAGTGATGCACTTGATAAGATAAATGAAAGCGGTTACTATGAATTTAAAGAAGAAGAAAAGGAAGAAATATTAGGTGTTGTTAAAGATACTGTTAATAATTATCAAGAATTTATTCCAGATACTTCGGTTTTTGATGAAGCCCTAGAAAATGATCCAGAAGTTAAAACGGTTATTAAAACCGCTCGAATTGTTATAAGTGATAAATTATTAACTTGTCTATTTATAGCTTTAGGTATCTCAATTCTTGGTCTTTTAGGATTAAAGTTTAAGGAAGGAAAATGGATTAAACAATCAGCTATTACTATTTTAACATCAGCAATTACTATTACATCTGGAACTCTTTTACTATCTAGTTTTGGAAATTTAATTTCTGATGAAGTATCTTTAGTTACAAGTATTATTAATAGTACTTTAAATAAGAGTTTAACTTTATCAATTACAACCATGATTATTATGATTTTCATTTTAATTCTTTATGCAATTATTCATAAGAGTATTTTAAAAAATAAAAAAGAAGTTGCTGAATAATCAAAAATCTCAAAAGAGGTGTTTAAAGATGAAACTTTTTAAAAAAATAATTCTATTTATTTTTACAAGTATTTTAGTTATATCAACAGTATATACTTTGTTATTACTTCAAGGTTTAAATGGATTAACAGGTGCTATTTTTTCACTTGATAATAAATATTTAATTTTATCACTTATAGGTATGATTATATCTCTTGTTGGTATTTTAGTTCTAAAGTTTAAAGAAGGAAAATGGATTGAGTTATCAACGATTACAATTTTATTATCAGCAATCATGACACGTTTAATATTATTTACAGACTCCTTAAAAGGAGATAAAGATGAAAATATATATCAAATACTACATGGTGGTTCAATTAATTATGCTGATATAACGATAATTATTACAGTTCTTATTTTAATTACCTATATAATTATCAATATAATAAAAGCCAAAAAAGAAACTAAATAGTTAAAAATCTCAAGTCTTATTTTGAGATTTTTTTTATATACTTTAATATGAGTAATCAAAATGAAAAGCAAATTGAACTTGTAAATGGACAGATAATTGGTATCTTTTTATTTATTTTAACTTTAGTAGTTTCAATAATTGTTGCTTATAATGAAAAACTTCAAAGAGAAAATAAAAGTGGTCTTTTTTCAAATAAAGATGCACTTAATATATCTTTAATAAATCGACTAGTTGTTGTTCTTCTAGGTATTTATTTTGTCTATGATGCTTATGAAAGAAGAAAAGTTAGTAATTCTTATGATGACCCGAATTCCACCCTTCAAATATTAGCATCATGGCTTGCACTACTTGCTTCGGTTATTATCCTTTATATAATAATTAAAAATTATAATAACATTAACTTTGATGTTGCAGAGATTGAAGAGCCAACTTTATAATTATCTTCCAAGTCCCATTCTATCTTTTAATTCTAAATATTTTCGTCTGGCAATTTCAAGAGTTTTATCTCTTCCTGCATCAAGAATTTTATCTAATTCCGGACTATTAATTATTTCTTGATATCTTTTTTGAATTGGAATTAGAGTTTCAACTACTAAATCAGCAACTATCCTTTTAAAAGTTCCATAGTTACTATCTTTAAATTTAAAGACAACTTCCTCAACCTTCATACCACTTAAAGAGGTATAAATATTAATTAGATTACTAATTCCTGGTTTCGTATCAGGGTCATATTTTATTTCATTATCAGAATCCGTTACCGCTGACATGATTTTCTTTCTAATTACATCTTCCGTATCTAATAAATAAATTACTCCTTTAGGGTTTTCTGATGATTTACTCATTTTTTTAGTTGGATCTTGTAAATCACAGATTTTAGCCCCATCTTTTGGAATCAATGGTTCAGGTAATTTAAAGATATCTCCATATTTTTTGTTTACTCTTTCGGCAATATTTCTTGCAAGTTCAACATGTTGCTTTTGGTCTACTCCAGTTGGTACAAAATCAGCATCATATAATAAAATATCACTAGCCATTAAAACGGGATAAGTAAGCAAGCCTGCCCCAAAGTTTTGATGTTTTAAACTTTTATCTTTAAACTGAGTCATTCTACCTAATTCACCATATGGAGTTAAACATTCAAGTAACCAAGACATATTTGAGTGATAAATATTTTCTGATTGAATAAAAATCGTATTTTTATCTTTATCAAGTCCTGATGCTAAATAAATAGCAATTAAACTTTTAATATTCCTTCTTAATTCTTCAGGATTTTGAGGAACAGTTATTGCATGTAAATCAGCAACAAAGATAAATGATTCATATTCATCTTGATATTTTACCATTTGCTTAATTGCTCCTATATAATTTCCAAGGGTTAACCCTCCACTTGGTTGTAAACCTGTAAGTATTCGCATCATTCTTCACCTACCATTTTCTTATAACAACTTTCTAATATCTCAAAACGATATTTTAAAATCTTTTTATAAAACTCTTTTCTTACTTTACTTAAACTTTCTATACTATCAATTAAATTTAAAATATCATCTATTTTAATATTTTTAAATACTCTTAAAAGGGCTTTATTAGAGTCTTCATTTTGTCCATTTTTTATATATGATAAAGCATTTATTTTTTTACCATTTTCTTTAAAACAAGAATAACAATTAATAGCTAAATTTTTAATATCACTTTCTTTTAATTTTTTAATATCTTTATCTTCTAATAAAGGATTAAGACATGAACCACAGTCAAATATTGGAGAAAATTTAGCCTTCTTGGTCTTTTTATTTACTAAAAAGCCAAAGTTAGTATTATCTCTATCCGTATTTCCTATTAAACTATCAACAATAAACATATCCCAAAATTTATCTTTAGTATCATTATAATCTATTAAACCTTGACTATTTTCAAGTAATCCCATAATATCACTTATTTCAGTATCTATCTTTTTATCAACATTAATACTTAAAACTAAATTTTCAAATTCTAATAAAAAATTATCCTCATCTGTAAAATCTAAACAAGCACAAACAATCTTATCTTTATGATTATAATTATATTTTCCAAGAATTACTTCTTGACAAGGGATTCCTAAAATTTTAAATATCTTACTTCCAATATATTCTGAATAAGCATTATTAATATAAGAAATCTCTTTATTCTTTTCTCTAATTGGGTCAGGAAATTTAACTAAATACCTCTTACCTTCATAAATTAAAGTTTTCTTTTTTTCACTACCTTTATAGGTATTAATTTCTTCAATACAATTAGTAAAATCAATCATAATTTCACTTCCTTATTTATTATTTTTAATAACTCCTGATGTCTTATATTTTAGCATATAAAGTATATATTTGCCAAGACTTTTGAAAATTTTTGTTGACTTTTAGGTAAATCTCACATATAATATTGTTGCATATTCAATTGATGACCCAATTTATATTGATTTTTAATGTGTTCTTTAAGTTTATAAGTAACTCTGGTTATCTAGTGAAAGTATTAAAAAGAATTCCCTAAAAATTGTATAAATATCAATGTTTATGAATAATATTGAAGGAGGAAAATATGTCAAGATACACAGGACCAAGTAGAAAACAAAGTCGTAGAGTAGGATTTTCTCTTCTTGAAAATGGAAAAGATATTGCAAGAAGACCTTATAAACCTGGTATGCATGGTGCTAAAAGACAAGGAAAGTTATCTGAGTATGGAGAACAATTAAAAGAAAAACAAAAAGTTAAGTTCATGTATGGACTTAATGAAAGACAATTCCATAAAACTTTCGTTGAATCATCTAAAATGCAAGGTATCAATGGTGAAAACTTCTTAAAACTTCTAGAATCAAGATTAGATAATCTAGTATATCGTATGGGATTTGCTAATACAAGACGTGGTGCAAGACAACTAGTTAACCATGGTCATATTACAGTTGATGGTAAAAAAGTTGATATTCCATCATTTAGAGTAAAAATTGGTTCAACAATTGCTCTTAAAGAAAATTCTAAAGATTTAAAATGTGTTAAAGAAGCTTTAGAAAATGTAACATCAAGAGTTGAATTCATTGATTATGACAAGAATACTAACAGTGCTAAATTTGTTAGACTTCCAGAACGTAGTGAATTACCTGCTGATATAAATGAATCATTGATAGTTGAATTCTACAATAGATAAAAAGAAACTAGTAAACGAGTTAAGTTTGCTAGTTTTTTTATTACCCTTTGTATAATCCACCATTGATGTGCATAACTTGACCAGTTACATAAGAAGAATCTGAGGATGCTAAGTAAACAAAAAGTGGTGCTATTTCATAAACCTCTCCGGCTCTTTTCATTGGCGCATCGGCTCCTAATGTTGGTATTTTTTCAGGTTCCCAACAAGCAGGTTGTAAAGCTGTCCAGAAATAACCTGGGGCAACAGCATTTACTCGAATATTTTTATCAGCAAGATTAGTTGCTAAGGCTCTTGTAAATCCAACAATGGCTCCTTTTGAAGTTACATAATCAATTAATTCAGGTTCACCATAGAAAGTAGTAACTGATGTGACATTAATAATAGAAGCCCCGGGTTTCATATGTCTTAAAGCGGCTTTCGTAAGATAAAACATCGAATAAATATTGGTTTTCATTGTATAATCAAATTGTTTATCACTTATATCAAGTAAACTTTTTTGTTGATATTGAACACCAGCATTATTAACCAGAATATCAATTTTACCAAATGTTTTTAAAGTTTCATCAACCACTTTTGTAGAAAACTCAGGTCTTTTTAAATCTCCTCGAATTAAGATACATTCGCCACCCATATTTTCTAAATAGTTTTTAGTTTCAATAGCATCTTTATCTTCATTTAAGTAAACAATGGCAACTTTACATCCTTCTTTAACAAAGGCAACCGCAACCGCTCTTCCAATTCCAGAATCTCCACCTGTTATAATTGCTACTTTATCTTTTAACTTACAACATCCTTTATAATTAGGATTATCAAAAATAGGTCTTGGTTTCATTAAATATTCCATACCTGGTTGAGTATCTTGAGATTGAGGGGGATATCTTAATTTAAACTTCGTACATTTAAGACCATATCCATCTTTGGTAACCCCTTTAAATCCATAATCATCTTTGCCATTTGGCAATTTATTATAATAATATTTATAATCCAAAAAAATCACTCCTATTCTAATTTATTCTAAACTTAGAAATTTGTGATTTTTAACTATTATTTATCTAAATGAACATCAAGTTGAGGATAAGGAATGCTAATTTTTTCTTTATCAAGCACTTTTTTAATTTGTTCTAAAACTTCAAACCGTGCATTCCAATAATCATCAGTTTTAACCCACATCCTAGCTGTAAAAACTAAAGCACTTTCACCATGTTCTTTTAAAGCAACAAGTATTTCTTCACTTTCAAGTAAATACTTGGAATTTTTTAAAATTTCAGTTAAGATTTCTTTCGTTTTATCAATATCACTTTTATAATCAACCGTAACTGGAATATCCAAAAGTCTTTTTTTAGAAGCTGTATAATTAACAATAATGGTATTAGATAAAGTACCATTTGGTAAAACGACTAATTTATTATCATAAGTTTCTAAAATCGTATGAAAAATATTAATTTCTTTAACTGTTCCTGAATCCGTATGGGTATCTATAAAATCTCCAACTTTAAAAGGTTTAAATAGCATTATCATAACCCCTCCGGCTATATTTGATAACCCACCTTGTAAAGCAAGTCCTAAAGCAAGTCCAAACGAACCAATTAAAGCAACTACTGATGTCATTGGAATACCAAGTTCAGCTATAGCTAATAAAACAACAATACATTTAAGACAAACAGTTACTATACTATAAAGAAAAGTTTGACTACTCTTTTCTAACTTTTGAAACATATGTCCTTTTTTAAGCCGATTCATGATAAATTTAATTATTCTAAAACCGATTATTATAATTAAACCAGCAAATAATAACTTACCACCAAAACTAACTAAACCAGCTAATATCTTATCTAATATTTCTTCCATAACTACTCCTCATATACTATTTTTAAAGTAAACTTACTATTTCCTCGATAATGATCATCATCATCAAAATCATCATCTGAATCATAAGTAAATACTGTTATATTAAAACCATCTACTGCTTCCCTACTTAAGGCTGTTGACATTAATTTAATACTTGACATTACTGTATTTTCATTATAATCTTTTTCTTCTATATGTGAATGCCAACCACTTGTATTAATATCATCATATAACCAAATATATAAATAATCTGAAAAAGTATAATCAAATAAATCAATTGGTTTTAAAATATTTTCATCATAACTACTTCCATCTTTTAAAGTAAAACTAATGTTATACCCAATCTTAAATTTAAAATCAGAATAACTATTTTTAACATTATTATATAACTCTTTATAATTACCTCTTACTTCATCCTTATCATCTAAAATTATAGAAAAGATACCTATATCTTTAAATGAATTTAAAGGTGATTTAAAAACTGAAACTTTTTGATAAACACTATTAGATCCTTGATAAAAAGAAATTTTTAAAGGATTATCATCTTGATAAACATCTTCTATTTCTTCCTCTACTTCTTCTTGTTCTTCAATATTTCCTGTATCATCAGTTTCTTTCATTTCTTTTTTTAAATTAAAACTACATCCTGTTAGGAGTATAATTAATAAAACTAAAATTATCTTTTTCATAAACATCAATTTTATTATACTATAAAATGTTAATAATCTCCATATTTTTTAGCAATCAAATTTTAAAATAATAAAACCCTTGAAAAAACAAGGGTAATTAACTATTTGGTGCGAGTGTCGTAGTTATTTACAACTTTTGCACATAATAATTTTATATATATAATATCAAACTATAATATTACTTTAATACATAATATGTATTTTTTCCAGTACCTTCTTTAATTAAAATATTGTTCTCTAATAATTTATTGATAATTTGTTTGGATCTTGTATTTCCTATATTTAGTATTTTTTCTACTTCCAATCTAGTTATTTTGGATTTTTCATTAATATATTTTATAATAATTTCTTCTTGAGAAAGATTATTAAATTCTTTTTGATTACCTTCTTTAAAATTTATATTTGGTAATGTTATTTTAAAAACATTTTCTGATAGTTCTATCGTTGGTTTTAGATTAGAGTCTTGATATTCATTTATTATTCTTCCAATACCAGTACCATAGTTTTCAACATAATTTAATCTATGAAATATCTCAGCAAAGTTAGGATTTCTTGATTCAGAGACACCATTATATACATCATTTAAAGATAGTGTACTAATCAATCCTCCAGTTGAATTAATTTCTATTCTATCATCAAATATTGATAATAATATACTACCATTAAAATGATAATCTCTATGAATTATGGCATTTAATAATGCTTCTCTAATTGAAAAATCCGGATAATCTTTTTTATCAATTCTTTGCAAACCATTAAATGTTGAATTTATATGATTAGATAGATTCATATAATAAAAAGCATCTTCTACAATTTTTAAGCATGAGCCCGATAATTCTTTTCTATCTTTAAATAATGTTTTATTTGTGCCGTCAAATATAGCACATTTTACTGTATATGGGTTTTGATCGGAAATTAAAAGTGCTAAATTATTAAATTTATTATCCGTTATCATTTTTAAACTTTTAAATTTTTCATTCGAAAATTCAATATTTCTTTTTTTAAATATTTCCTTGGCATAATCAAATGTTAATTCTTGTACATTTGATATTTCTTCTTCAAAATTTTTTTTAGAAGATTCTATTAGCATTTTTCTAATTATTTCATCTGTTGCTTGAATAGTAGAAGAACCATGTCTTATATATACACCACTTGATTTTAATCCTTTATCAGCCAAATAGTATGGTTTTTCTGGAGCAGAGGTAATATGTAATTCAATAATATCTTTTTTATCAATTTCTTTAATTTCTATATTGGTGTATGTTGTTAAATTACCAATTATACCTTCTCTTATCATTCCACTTAATGATTCAATGTCACTTTTTATATCATTTAATCCTAATATTTCTCCATTATCAGTAATTCCAATATATATTGTTCCACCTTTTGAATTAGCAAATGCAACAATTTCCTTTTTTATATTTTTAGTAAGTTCTTGTTTTAATTCTACTGTTTCAGATTCTATATACATAAACTATCACCTGATATTATTATAAACAATTATAAAAATTTTATCAAGGCTTTCGGTCACTTTTCGGTCACTTTTCGGTCACTAATCATTTGATATTAAAAAATCAACTAAAAATTTCAACTAAAATTCAATCTAGAGCGATAATATTTAATTAATAAGGTGGATTTATCAATTTGCTTATACCAAAATAACTAACCCCCTAGGTATTTTGACACAAGTATCAAAATAACCTTTGGGAAATTTTTATTAAAAAAATCAACCCCAAAGGATTGATTATATGTTAAGTTCAAACTATAAAAGTTCGAACAGATTCGTCACTGGTGCTTGTGGAGGGAATCGAACCCTCACATCAGAGATACACGATTTTGAGTCGTGCGCGTCTACCAATTCCGCCACACAAGCAAGATATAAAAAGATTATATCACATTTTAAGAAGAATTAGTCAAAATTTTACAAAAAAAGTAGATATTTTTTATTTTTTTCTTTATAATTAAATTGGTGATAGATATGAATGAAAAAATTAAAAAAATTGCAGAAAAATTTGAATTTCAAGGAACTTTAACTAATATTGAAGAAAATAATCAAGGAAATATTAATAAAAGTTATATTTTAACTTATAAAGATAAGGAAGAAAGAAAGTATCTTTTACAAAAGATAAATTCTAATGTCTTTACAGAACCCTATCTAGTTATGAAAAATATTGAATTAGTAACTAATCATATTAAGAAAAATTTAAAGAAAACTCATGATAATATTCATAAAACTTTAAATATTATTAAAACTAAAAGTGGAGAAAATTTATATACTTATACAAATCATGAAGGTGAAAAAGAATACTATAGAGCATTTGATTATATAGATAATTGTATTTCTTATGATAGTTTTAAAGATTCAAAAAATTCAAAAGAACTAGCTTACCAAGCTGGTAAAAGTTTTGGTTTATTTCAAAAGTTATTAATTGATTTTCCATCTAATTTATTAGGAGAAACCATTAAAGATTTCCATAATACAAAGAAAAGATTTAATGATTTACTTTTAAGTATTGAAAATAAAGTTACTAATCGAGCATATGAATTTCCCAAAGAAATAATTGATTTAATATCAAAAGTTAAAGAATGTTCGGTGATAGTTGAATCTTTAGGTAAAACCATTCCTCTTCGAGTAACTCATAATGATACGAAACTAAATAATATTTTAATGGATGAAGAAACCGGAGTTGGAATTGCTATCATTGACCTTGATACAGTTATGCCTGGTTCTAGTTTATTTGATTTAGGTGATGGAATTAGGTCTGCTTGTAGTAATAGTTTTGAAGATGAAACTGATAAATCGAAAATTTTCTTAGACCTTGATTTAACTGAAGCTTATTTGCAAGGTTATTTAGAAGAAATGGCTAATTTTTTAACTATTGATGAGATAAATTATCTTGGAGTATCAATTAAAATTTTAACTTATGAACTTGCTCTTAGATTCTTAACGGATTATTTAAATGGAGATACTTATTTTAAAATAAAGTATGAAAGTCATAACCGAGATAGATTCTTAAATCAATATATATTATTACAAGATATTGAAACTAAATTAGAAGATATAAATGAATTTATATTAAAAACTATTAAAAAAGTACAAACTAATTAATAGTTTTTTTATATTTTAATGATATAATATAAACTATTAAATATAAAGCAGTAGATACAAAATCTATTGTTTTTATTTATCATAAATATTGGATAGTTTTACTAATTCATCATGAAATCTTGTTTCTAAATCTAAAACTCTTTTTTCTAACTTAGTCTTATTTATAGAATATAATTTTATTTTTTTCTTTTGAAACCAAAAAGGCTTTTGAAGTTCTAATATATCTAAATCTAATTTACACATTTTAATTTCAAGTTCTAACATTTCAAGTAATTTATTAAAATCATCTCCTCCATTTAATTTAGTTTTTCTATTTACTTCTTTCATACCCTACCTCATTACAAACTAATTATAACACAAAGTAGCAAAAATAATAACTTTAAATAGCAATTTCTTAGTTTTTTTAATTTTCTTTTTACAATTAAACTGGTGGTAAATATAATGATAAATTTTAAAAGGCTTAGAGACCTTAGAGAAGACCATGATCTAACTCAAAGTGAAATGGCCGAGATTTTAGGTGTGAATCGAAGTGCTTATTCTTTATGGGAATTAGGAGTTAATATTATTCCAATTAAGTGTCTTTCATCATTTGCTGATTATTTTAAGTGTAGTCTTGATTATATCCTAGGACTTTCTAATCAAAAGAAAACTTATGAATTAGTAGATGGCATTGATTTTAAAGTACTTGGGAATAATTTAAAGAAAGTTCGAAAATCTAAAAAGTTATCTCAAGAAAATATTGCTAATATCTTAAATATAAGTCAAGCTTGTGTTGCTAAATATGAAAAAGGAAGTATTGAAATATCTACTTCTAATCTCTATGAATTTTCTAAAGAGTTTGCAATACCTATCAATGATTTATGTGGTAAAACAAAAGTTCATGATGAAAATAATACTATTAAAAATTAAACGGGGAAACTCGTTTTTTAGTTTTTGTTCGTATATAACTTTAAATAGCATATTTTATGCTTAAAAATAGCAATTTAACTTCTTTTTATCATTATAATTTTACAATCAAAGTGGTGGTAAATATAATGATGAATTTGAGTAGACTTAAAAATATGCGTGAAGATAAAGATTTACATCAAAATGATATGGCTAAAATTTTAGGAGTTAAAAGAAGTAATTATTCTTTATGGGAATTAGAAATTAATGAAATTCCAATAGATAAACTTGCTTTATGTGCAGATTATTTTCACTCTAGTATGGATTATTTATTAAACCTTTCTGATAGTAAAGATACCGAGAAATTAATTTTAGGATTTGATTATAAAATTCTAGGACGAAATTTAAAAAGAATTAGAATTAAAAATGAATATTCTCAAGAATATGTGGCTTTTATTTTAGATGTATCACCTACTACAATTGGTAAATATGAAAAAAGTAGTATAAAAATTCCTTTAACTAATTTATATAAATATGTAAAACTTTTTAATATATCTATAAATGCTATCTGTGGCAAAACGAAAAATAGTGAATTTGAAAAAGTGAAAGTAAAACAACAGAAAAAAAGAGTAAATTAACTTAAAAAGAAAAACTTTACGAATAAGAGATAAAAAAATATTCATAAAGTTTTT
>CANQJD010000049.1 GCA_947624175.1 uncultured Bacilli bacterium | reverse complement strand
TAGTAAAGTATTGGAATTATCGAAGAATGGAGATGGAAACATGGAATGGAAAGAAGAATATGATGAGATTATAAGCAGATTTGAAAATTATCAGGCCGGAAAGTTTGATGGCCAAAGAGAAAACATGAGAGAAATGATTATTGGTATGAATGAAAATCATGTGGCTATTGAAACGATTGCTAAAATTGCTAAACTCTCACTTGAACAGGTAAAAGAAATTCTAAAAGAAGAAACAACTGCTGTTAAATAAACAGAGTTGTTTTTTCGTATAAAAAATATCTAGTTTAAATTAATTAACCTAGATATCTCTTCTTTTTCATTTTTAATTGTACTATAATCGTCAAACGTAAAGAATTTGGTTGAAAAATTAGTTGGTCCTTTATCTTTTAAAGTATTATAAGTCGATATTTTATTATTATAATAATCAATTGTTGCTTCTAAATTAACTTGAACATTATAAAGTTTTCTCTTTAATTCCATAAAATCATTATTCTTTAAAAGTTCATCATAATTATCAACATATTCATTTATTTCATAAGTTGTTTTATCAAGCATATCAATTAATTCACTTTGTAAGCATTCCTTGGTATCAAACTTTAAAAAGTCTGCAAAGGCTTCTTCTTTAATACTTAAATTATCTTTAATAAATCGAACCATTTCTTTATAGATTTTATATTTTTCTTTTAAATAGTCATTGATATCTTGTTTAGACATATCAAGAGGAATTAGAATATTTCTTATTTTATTTTTACCAATTATTAAAACAATTACAATAAAGATTATGAAAAGAACTCCGACTGCAATTCCTAATATTACAAGATTGTTCATATTATCACCAACTATATTCTACCAAATTTTTTAAAAAAATACAATCTAAAGTGTTACATCTTCACTAAATTCTAAATAATTAATGTAAATATTCCAAAGCATATAACGTTTATCATTTCTTGTATCATGAATTAAAAAGAAATCTCTACCCCAGGCTTCAAGTACACCTTCAAAGACTTTATCTCGCCATTCGATAGAGTCAGAGAAAGACATATAAACCTTTAAAGTTTTACCAATATTCTTATTTAATAACTCTTCAGCATATTCATTGGTAATTTCATTGCCACCTACTCCTGGTGCTGATGAAGACTGACTTGGAATAATAACTGGCATTTCATTACTAGTTCCGTAATTGCCATTTCCATTTGGATAACCACTTTGATATGGGTAATTATAATTATTCATTTTAACCTCCACTTAACTATATGAAAATAAGTTTGAAAATTATGTCAACTTTAATGTAAAATAGGCTTTTTCCTCTTGCGAGCCCTTTTTGATTTATCTATAATATATAGAGGAGGACATTATGGAGAAGAATGAAACATGGGATTTGAAGGTTGAACCAGTCCAAAAAAAAGAAATAACGGAAGAAGAAAAGAGATTAGCACTCGCTTTTTCAAAATATGATAAATATATAAAAGATACATTACCTATATTTGATTTTTCTCCAGATAATAATATGAAAGTAAGTGTAGGAGTTAGTAATCGGCATATTCATTTAAATACTCTAGATTACCAAACTTTGTTTCATGATATGAAAATGGAAGTTGTAAGAGAGTTAAATCAACCAACTCAATTTGCAAGTAATTTAACAGTAACCATTAAAACACCTAAAAGTGAAATACCTAATGTTCGAGTTTTAGGACCAATTAGAAATTATACCCAAGTAGAAATTAGTAAAACCGATGCTTATAAATTAGGAATTGACCCACCAATTAGAGATTCTGGTGATTTAGAAAATGCTTCTTTAATAACCATTGTTGGTCCATTTGGAGAAGTTACGAAGGAATGCTGTATAATTGCAACAAGACATATTCATGTTGATAAAAAAATTCGCGAAGAAAAAAAATTAGAAGGAATTAAAGAAGTAAGTGTCAAGGTTAAAGGAGATAAAGGTGGAACTTTAGAACATGTTCATTTAAAAGATTCTGAAGAAGCCTATTATGAACTCCATTTAGATACTGATGATGCTAATGCCTTCTTCTTAAAAAATAATGATGAAGTAGAGATTATTCTTTAACTTCATCATTTTTATTATCTTTATTTTCTTCATTATTGTTATCTTCTTCCTGGTTATCTTTCGTGACATCAAGTTTATCCCCTTCATACTCATCAAATACTTCTTGAGTAAACCCGGGTTCCGTTCCTTTTATATAATAAAGGATTTTTTTATTTTTTGATTCATTAGTAGCAAGATTTCCCGTGATGGGGTCAACGATTACTCCCACGACATTACTAGGAATTTCATACCAACTAACTTCTTTATCTTTCAAATAACCTTCCATGGCATTTGCCCAAATCTTTTTAGAATACTTAAAATCACTGGTGGACATTGCCTTATTATCATCATATCCTATCCAAACGGAAGTTGCAACTTGAGGATTAAAACCAATTATCCAATTATCTGTATCAGTTGAACCGGATTTAATAGCATAATCATGAGTTAAAATAGAAGCAATCGAGATATTCGTTGGATAAGTATAATCTATCATATTATAATCATAAGTTCCCTTTAATAACTCATTCAAAATAAAAGTTATACTCTTATTTAAAACAACTTCCGAAGTATCTTCATGTTCATATAAAACCTTACCCGCCATATCAGTTATTTTTTCAATAAAATATGGTTCATGTTTCACGCCTTCGCTTGCTAAAGTAGCATAAGCATTAACTATTTCTAAATGATTTAATTCAACCGTACCAAGTGGTAAAGAAGCAATTGGTTCTAACTTGGTCTTTATCCCTACCCTTTTGGCTGTGTCAATTAAATTCTCACTTCCTAAGAATAAATGTGTTTTGATTGCATAAATATTGTCAGAAAAAGAGATGGCTGATGCCATACTTATAGCTTTATTTGCATACAAACTATTGTAATTCTTTGGAGAATAAGAACTATTAGCATTAATGGTAAAGGTTGTCTCTTGCGATAAAAAAGAAGTGCTGGCTGTAAACCCATTTTCAAGTGCATTATAATATAAAAAAGGTTTCATAATCGAACCAACTTGTCTTCTTGCACTTAAAGCCCGGTTGTACTGAGACTTATTATAATCACGACCTCCAACTAAAGCAATTACCCCACCCGTTTGAGGGTTAATCATCACCCCACTTGCTTCTATTTCTTGGTTATCGGTGATATTATTCTTAATACTATTTTCTAAACTTGTTTGAGCCAACACATCAAGGGTTGTATAAACTTTAATTCCCCCATTTTGCAAATTAGTTTCTATAACATTACCTAACCCTTTTAATTCATTTAAAACGGCATCTTGATAATATAAAAGCGTATCTAAATTCAATCTATCTTTCTTTCCATGATAAATTAACTCCGTATTTAAAGCCTCGTTATATTCATTTTCAGAGATTACTTCTTGTTCTAATAAAGTTTTTAAAATATATTCTTGTCTTGATTTAGCAATATCAGGATTAATTAAAGGTGAATAATTTGAAGGAGACTTTGGGATTCCTATTAACATGGCAGCTTCTGCTAAATTAAGTTCACTAGCCTTCTTATTAAAATAAAATTCACTCGCATTTTCTATTCCGTACATTCCATGGCCATAATTAATACAATTTAAGTACCCTTCTAAAATCTCATCTTTTGAATAATGTGATTCAATTTGAATTGTATACCAAAGTTCATGTAACTTCCTCTCCCATGTCTTATCAAAATCTAAATACAAATTTTTAGCAAACTGTTGAGTGATAGTTGATGCTCCTTCTTTATAACTTTTACTAGTTAAATTTGTATACATTGCTTTCACTATTCTTAAAACATCAAACCCATGATGTGAATAAAATCCCCTATCTTCAATTGTAATCGTTGCATCTTTTACATAATCACTTATCTCATCTAACGAAACCCATTTACTTGTGCCATTTCCTTGAAAAAACACTTCCTCCGTATTATCATATAAAATATAACTACCATTTCCTTTAATACTTAATTTAGGTAACATTCTAGCATACAAATAGACACCGGCTATACTAAAAAGTCCTATAAAAAAAAGAATAATCGTGAATTTTGCTAACCTTTTCAAAAACCTCATTTTATCACCTATTTTTATTATCTTCAAAAAAATGCAAAAATATGTGTTCAAATTACGAACTTTGTGATATAATGCATGCTGATATGTATTTTTTATATATTGGTGAAATATGGGAAAAGTTAATTTATTAGTTAAATATTGTTTAAGAAATGCAAATAATGAATACAATATAAAAGGAATTTTTACAAATGACCAAGAACTTAAATTCAAACTTGAAAATTCCAAAATGCTTTTAGATAAAAAGAATTTGATACTTGAAAGAGATACTAATGATTTAAAACTAATCTTTGATTTTAACAATAATAAATGTAATATATATGAAAAAAGTAGTCATATAAATTTAGTTTTAGATATAAATATATTAGAGTTAGTAAATAAAGATAATTATTTTAAAGTAAGATATAAAATTGAAGAAGATGAGTATCAGATTTCAATAGAAATAAAAGATATTGATTAGATATAAAGATAAAATTAAATTTTTGGAGGATTATTATGAAAGAAATTAAAAAAGAAGACATTGAAAATTTATCTTATAAGGATATCACATTTATGATTTTAGATAAGGAAAAGAAAGGAATTAATACTTTAGACTTATTCACGAAGATTGTAACAACTTTAGAACTTCCTAGTTCAACAATTGAAAATAAGATTGGAGATTATTATACTTCCTTAGCAACTGATAAAAGATTTATTTTAGTAGATGGAGTTTGGGATTTAAGAAAGAGACATACTTCTGATAAGGTTATAGTTGATGAGTTAGAAGATGAGGATTTAGAAGACGAGGAAGAAGAAATCAAAGATGATGATGAGATGATGCTTGAAGATGAATATGATGATGAATATACCGATGATACCTCTTTAGAAGATGATTTTGATTCTGATGATGAGGATGATTTATCAGATTTAGTTGTTTTAGATGAAGAAGATTTAGGCTAAATGCTTTAAAATATTAAGTTTTAAAGAAGGAGGTTACAATGATAGAAAGATTAGAGTTATTAAAACAAAAATATGAAGAATTAAATAATCAATTAATGCAACCAGAAGTGCTTACGGATGTTAAGAAGTCTAAAGAAATTTCAATTGAAATGGCTAGTTTAGAAGATGTTGTTGCTTGTTATGATAAATATAAGGTTGCTTGTAATGATTTAGAAGCAGCAAAAGAAATGTTAAATGATAAAGAACTTGCGGAGTTTGCAAATGAAGAAATCGAGAGATTAACAAAGGAAAAAGAAGATTTAGAACATGAACTTGAAATTTTATTAATTCCTAAAGATAAAAATGATGTTAAAAATGTTTTAATGGAGATAAGAGGAGCAGCTGGTGGAGATGAGGGTAATATCTTCGCTGGTGATTTATTCAGAATGTATGAAAAGTATGCTCTTAAAAGTGGTTTTCAAGTTGAAGTTTTGAATGCTTTAGATGGTGCTAGTGGTGGTTATACTTTAATTGAATTTATGATTAAGGGTAAGAATGCTTATTCCAAATTTAAATATGAAAGTGGTTCCCATCGTGTTCAAAGAGTACCAGTTACAGAGGCTAATGGACGAATTCAAACATCGACGGCTACGGTTTTAGCTATGCCTGAAGCAGAAGATTTTGAAGTTGATATTAAAGAAAGTGATATTAAAATAGATATATATCGTAGTAGTGGGGCTGGAGGCCAACATGTAAATACAACTGATAGTGCCGTTCGGATGACCCATATTCCAACGGGAATTGTAGTTACTTGCCAAAATCAAAGAAGTCAAATTCAAAATCGGGAAATGGCTTTTCAAATTTTGAAGAGCCGAGTTTATGATTATATGTCTGAAAAAGAAGCAGCCGAGACGGGTGCGATTAGAAAAAGCAAGATTGGAACAGGTGATAGAAGTGAGAAAATTAGAACTTATAACTATCCTCAAAATCGGGTAACTGACCATCGAATCGGTTTTACAACCAAACAACTTGACAGAGTTATGGAAGGTGAACTTGATGAGATAATCGAGGCTTTAATCACTGAAGACCAAAGAAGAAAACTTGCAGGTGAATAAGTGAAGGTTGAAGAATTACTTTGTCTTGGTAATCAAAGTTTACATAAAGATACAACAAAACTTTTATTAGCAACGATTTTAGATTTGAATCCCTTAGAACTTAATTTGCATTTGAATGATTTAGTACCAAGTAATTTAGTTTTAAAATTTCAAGAATGTTTAAAGAGTTTAGAAAAAGGAGAACCTTTACAATATGCTCTTAAAAGAACCAATTTTTATGGTTTAGAGTTTTATGTTGATTCAAGGGTTTTAATTCCTCGGTTTGAAACAGAAGAATTAGTAGCAAATGTGAGTAAGTATATCGAAAAATATTTTAATCGAGAGATTAAAGTTTTAGATTTATGCTCCGGAAGTGGTGCTATTGGACTTACTTTAAAGAGTTTAAATAGGGATTTAGATATAACTTTAAGTGATATTTCCCCTTCAGCTTTAGAAGTTGCTTTGATTAATAAAGAAAAGCTTAATTTAGATGTTAAATTAGTAGAATCGGATTTATTTACAAATATTAAAGATAAATACTCGATTATTGTTTGTAATCCACCTTATATTGCGTATGATGACAAAGAGGTTACGGATTTAGTTTTAAATAATGAACCACATCTAGCCTTGTTTGCTAAAAATAATGGTTTAGAGTTTTATGAAAGAATTTTATCTATATGTGAAAATTATTTAGAAGATAAATATTTAATTGCTTTTGAAATTGGTTATAAGCAAAAAGAGAAAGTTTTAGAATTAATTAATAAGTATTTAAAGGATGTTTCGGTTATAACTAAAAAAGATATGGCTGGACTTGATAGAATGATTTATATATTTAAAAATATAAATGTAAGTGAATAAAATAAGAAAAATCACTCATGATTAATATGAAGGTGATTTTTTTTGAAAAGGAAAACAATTATTTTAGTATTAATTGCATTAGTAATTACTTTGCTAGTGAAAGGTAAAAGTGAAAATGTTATTATACCTAATGAAGCAATTAGAATAAGAATTATAGCAAGTAGTAATGCTGATATGGATATAAAAGAGAAAATGCAAGTTAAAAAAGAAGTTCAAGAAGAATTATATAAATTATTAAAATATGCTAAATCAATAGAAGAAGCAAGAGATATTATTAATCTTAATTTAGACAAATTAAATGTTACAATCGATGATACAACAAAAACGAGTCATAAGTTAGAGTTTGGGAAGAATTATTTTCCTAAAAAGATATATAAAGGAGTTATATATGATGAAGGAGAATATGAATCTTTAGTAATAACCCTTGGACAAGGAACTGGCGATAATTGGTGGTGTGTTTTGTTTCCACCTCTTTGCTTGCTTGAAGGAAATGAAAATACAAAAGATGTTGAATATAAGTTTTTTGTAAAGGAATTGATTGATAAATATTTTTAATAAAAATGCTTGCAATATAATAAAAAATATGATAATATGAATACATGAAGAGATACTTCATATAATAAAAAAGGATATACCTAATTGTCGTAGGTTAGGTACTATTCCATATGGTATAGCACACCAGCGATTACTAGTGTTAGTGTGCCGTTTACTTTATCGCAAAAGCGACAATGCTAGGAACAAAAGTCCTAGAAGTAGTAAAATTACTACTTGTAAAAACATGGTATTTTTTAACATAATACCACCCTCCTTCATAGAAGATTTTTAGATTGTAATAACTAGGTGATTTATTAATAGTCTATAAAGGAACAGCACCTAACGAATTAGGTATATCTAAAATTAATTATATAGCAATGAGATATTTAAGTCAAGAATAATTAAATAATTATCTTGATTTTTTTATCATTAATGTAATAATAAAATTTACTTGACTTTCTAAATACTTAATATTATAATATGAAAGTTGGAAATGAGAGAAAGATTATGAAATTAGTTATTAATTATGACTTTGTTGAAGCTCTTAAAAATGCTAAGGAACCATATGGAGTTATGAAATTAGTTCGAAATAATAAACGAGAATGGATTAAGTTTGATATACCATTTACACTTCTTTTAGAAATTCCTTTTATGTTTAGAATTGGAGTTATTAGAACTCTTACTTATATGGAAATTGGCTTTTCAATAGCTAAACTAATTTATGGTTCTTTAGAATATAAAAATATAGGAGATATATATGCTAAAAAATCAATTAATGATTTAAAACATTTAGCCTATTTATTAAGAGAACAATATCTAAATACTGATTATGAATTATTACTACAATCAGAATATTATGATAAAAAATATAAAATTAAAATAAATGAAGAAAAAGTAGTTGAGATTTTAGAATCTAAATATATTTTAGTACCAACTTATGACTTTAACAATAATATTAAAAATATTTCGGTAGAACAAGAACATGAGATAGGTTCTAAAATTTATGTCTTATCATTAGGAAGTCCTGAAAAACGAATGGAGTTTGCTAGAGCTTCAATCTAAAAAAATATATCTTATTTATTAAGAATAATTGACTTTAAAAAAGTTCAATGTTATAATCTCAATGTAATTAAAGAGATGGAGTGATTATAATGAACAACAATATTTATAGAACCATTTATTGTGGAGAAGTAAGCCCGGAATATGAAGGTCAAGAAATTAAACTTGCTGGCTGGGTTAATTCAATTAGAAATTTAGGAAATTTATTATTTATTGTTTTAAGAGATGAAACTGGGATTGTACAATTAATAACCGAGGAAGTTGATAAATATATTAATATTACGAAAGAATCAACCGTAACAGTAACTGGTACTGTTCGAAGAAGAACACCTGATATGGTTAATAAAAACATGAAAACAGGAGAAATTGAAGTTTTATTAAAAGATTTAGAGGTCCTTTCTGCTTGTGTTAATGTTTTACCTTTTGAAATTAATAAATCTAAAGAATCTTTAGAAGATACGAGATTAAAATATCGTTATTTGGATTTAAGAAATGAAGAGATGCATAATAATATCTTATTTAGAAGCAAGGTTATTGATTTTATCCGAGAAACTATGAAGAGTATGGATTTCACGGAGATTCAAACTCCAATTATTACCTCAACTTCTCCAGAAGGAGCTAGAGACTTTATCGTTCCATCAAGAAAATACCCTGGTAAATTCTATGCCTTACCTCAAGCGCCTCAGATATTTAAACAATTACTAATGGTATCAGGCTTTAACAAATATTTCCAAATTGCTCCTTGTTTTAGAGATGAAGATCCAAGAAGTGATAGATTATATGGAGAATTTTATCAATTAGATTTTGAAATGAGTTTTGCAACAGCTGAAGATGTTTATAAAGTTGGAGAAAAAGTTTTCTATGATATATTTACAAAATTCAGTGATAAAGAAGTATCTAAACCTCCATTTAAAAGAATTAATTATAAAGATGCTATGTTAAAATATGGAACTGATAAACCAGATTTAAGAAATCCTTTAATTATTGAAGATATAACAGATATATTAGAAAAATCTGATTTTGAACCATTTCATGATACAACAATTAGATGTATAAAAGTATCTAATCTTGATAAATCAAATTCTTGGTTTAAACAAATGGAAGAATATGTTAAGACTTTAAAAGGAATGCTTGGTTATATTAAAATAATTGAAGGTATGGAATTTAAATCATCTTTAACAAAGTTTTTAAATGAAGAAATTAAGAATAATTTAATTAGAAGATTAGATTTACATGAAGGTGATACTTTATTTATTGTGGCTGATAAAAATAGATGTGCTAAAATCATGGGTAATTTAAGAATTAAACTAGGTCAAGAGTTAGATTTAATTGCTAAAAATAAATATGAATTCTGTATTATTAATGATTTTCCTTTCTATGAATATAATGAAGATACTAAAGAAATAGAGTTTTCTCATAATCCATTCTCTATGCCACAGGGAGGGCTTGATGCTTTAAATACCAAAAATCCTCTTGATATTGTTGCTTATCAATATGACTTTGTTTGTAATGGTTATGAAATGGCTAGTGGTGGAGTTAGAAATCATTCATTAGAGATATTAAAAAAGGCTTTTGAAATAGTTGGCTATGATGAGGATGTTGTTAAGACAAGATTTGCATCTTTATATGAAGCATTCAAATATGGAGCACCTCCTCATGCTGGTATGGCTCCTGGAATTGATAGAATTTTAATGTTATTAAAAGATGAAGAAAACATCAGAGAATTAGTGGCTTTCCCACTTTCGGCTAATGGAAGTGATGCTATGATGGGATGTCCTAGTGAAGTCTTTGATAAACAATTAAAAGAATTACATATTAAAATTGATTAGAACCTTCGGGTTCTTTTTAGATAGACTTGACTTTTAAGAAGAATTGTTATATACTATGGGCAATTAAGTGAGGTTATTTATGGAAAATAAAATATTAAGATTATTAGTATTACATAATTCAAGAAATGAAGCTTTAGGTTTTGTTACTTTAAGAGAAAATGGAGTAGAAAAATATAGTTTCGGTAAAACTCTTGAAGAGAAAAAAAGCGATTATAACAAATTAATGAATGAGTTAATCAAAACTTATCCTGAAGGACTTGAAGAATTAATTAGTAATAAGGATACAAAAGGTATAAAAGACTTTTTAGTAGATAAAGGCTATATAATTGATACTAAAGATGATGTAATTACAAAAGTAACATATTATAAAGATTCTTATTTCGAAGTTGAATATGCTATAAAACCATTAGAAGTTGTAAAAACGAATGGTTCTGATTATGATAGTATGGCTGATTTTTATTCTGATTATAATAAAAGAGTGGAATCAATTGAAAAAACTTATCATATAAAGAATGTCGGAAGGTATAAGGGATTAATTGATATACATAAGAAAAAAGAAAATGATTTATTCATGGAAAATGAAGAACCTTCAAAAGGTGATTCTTATGATGAATTTGAGTTAGAAGAATCTAAAAATAATAAAAATATTAAAATTAGTAAAAAACTAGTAGCTTTAGTAACAGCCGGAGCAGTTTTAGTGGTTGCTGGTGCTTATAAATTAGGAACTAAAAAAGAAGGTATAACTAATTATAATACTACTGAAATAACTCATGAAATAAATTTACCTACTGCAACACCTATTGTAGAAGTAACGGCTCTTCCAACAGTCGAACCAACATCTATTCCTACACCTATACCTACTCCAACTCCTGTACCAACACCTGTGCCAACTGAAGTTCCTACCCCTACTCCTTATGTTACAGTAAGTCCTATCTCTGCTGAAGAATTAAGATTAGAACCAACACCTTATCCTATTGAAGCCTATAACCCTGATAATAGTCCTGAATTATGGACCACAATTATTCCTAATGAAGGAGAAGACGTTGTAAATATTGGAGATGTTAATTTATCAGATATAGATTTACAAGAAATGTATTCAATTAGTTATCAAAATATGTGGGATTTATCAAATCATATCTTTCATGGAGAAGATAATCCTAATTTAGAAACTCCACCTATGCGAGTTCATTTTGAAAGACTTATTCCAGGTTTAAGTTTAGAAGATAAAGCTTATATCAAATATTTTTCAGATTTAAGAAATGAAATAGTTTATCAAGGATTTAATTTAAATCAACCTGAAAAAGTTCTTGAATGTAATAAATATACAATTTATGAATTAATAAGATGTGTAAAATATAATAATCCATTAAGATTAAAAGTAAATGGACAAGAAATATTTGTTCGGTATTCGGACTTAAGTTATGAAGCTCAAGATGCTATTGAACAAATTTGTTGGGGTAATTACTTACTTATGGGAAGTTCAACTGTTGAGTTTAATGGCCAAGAATATAACCAAGCTAATATTGGTTTAGATATCTTTGGATTACCTCAAGAAGCAACCCCTGAATTTTAAGCACGAAAGTGCTTTTTCTTTTTGTATGGCAATCGCTTAAAAAATTTTAAATAAATTATGCTATAACCCGACTTCCGTAGATAAAAACATAAAAAAAGGGTGACTTCTCAAAGTAAATGCAACTCGCAAAACCTTGATATATAATCTCAAAGTAAATGCAAAAGAAAAACGACAA
>CANQJD010000048.1 GCA_947624175.1 uncultured Bacilli bacterium | reverse complement strand
AATTAATATAAAATGGAATTTATATATAAATTAGTAACATTAGAAAATAGGCGTGCCAGTTTTTAATTGGGGGGGGTACTACCTATAATATAATAAATAATATTATTCTACAATTAAAGACATAACTAAATAGTATAATAATACTAGTTTTAGTTGTGTTTTTTTCGTATTTATGTAAATAAATACTTGAAATTTCCCTTAAATATTAATATAATGTAATTAGAATAAAGGGAATATAAAAAAGGAGATGTTTAAAAATGAGTAGAGATGAAAAAATAGTAATGGTATTAAAAAGAGTATTACCAATAATGAGTATATTAACAGTTTTTGTATTTGTAATGTTAATAAATAAGAAATCATATGCTTTGTTTCATAAAAGAATAGAGACAGATATTACTATACATATTAGTACGGCTGATAAATTGCCACCTAAAAAAACTGGACCAGCCAATGATGTAGTTAAAGGTAAAGTTGTAAGTAATGTAACTGATACCTGTACTAGTTTTAAAACTAAAGGAGGATTAGTAGCCATAAATGCAGACGGAACATTATATCAAGAAGGTAGTGGCCAAGAAATAAGAGAATATAGGTATGTAGGACCAGATGTAGATAATTATATTTATTTTAATTGTCAAGATGGAAAAGAACAAAATGGAGATAATTGTGAAATATGGAGAATACTCGGAATATTTAAAGATGAAAGTGGGGCAGAACATATAAAGATAGTCAGAAACGAAACCCTAAAAGGCGATATGATGCCATCGAAATTTAGTGCAGAAAATGGAACAGAATATAGAATAAGATATTCAAGTTCAGAAAATGCCTATTGGAATTATCCAACAAGTGGTACAAGAAATAATGACTGGGCAACAGGAGGACTCCAATATTGGTTAAATGCCGGAAGTGATAAAGAAACGAGTCAACCGAGTGATGGTTATATGAGTTATTTAAGTAAAAATGCCAAAAGTATGATAGAAGAAACCAAATATTACTTGGGAACAGTAACTATTGATTCACTCAATATAATAGATACATCAAAAGAAGCATATGCAAATGAAAGAGATGTCGAAAGTTGTATCGAAAATACAGGAAAGGATAAATCCGAAAGCGGTTGTAAAGTATGGGCAAGTAACCAAGCAACATGGAATGGAAATATAGCGTTAATGTATCCAAGTGACTATGGTTATACAGCAAATAGTTGTAATTGGAATACAACTTTATACCGTTATGATACTAGTAGTATAAAATCAACAAGTTGGCTAAATTCAGCCAACCATAGTACTGAAGAATGGCTTTTGTCGCCTTCCTCTCACGACTCGGCTAGTGCTGTTGCTGTCTGGCTTGCGGCCGGGTCTGTGAAGAACAACGGCGTCAGCAACAACGGCTTCGGTGTCCGGCCTAGTCTTAATCTGATATCCGGGGTCACAATAGTAAATGGGGAAGGGACAGTAGATGAACCATATCAGCTAAATTCGGGGCAATAGGTTTCCTCGCGGAATACAGAACCTAGGGGATTCTGGGGGCGGATTTTTCAAAAAAGTGACAATAAAGTCATAATTAAGAAGACAGCAATAAAAATATAATATAAAACTGGCACACGAATGTGTGCCATTTGGTCACTTTTAAATGCATAAGATATAAGAACTTCCTAGTTTTAAATATACAAATAGTCTTAAAGTAGTAAAAATAGTAAATAAGTATTTTTTTAAGGGTAGGATAAATATAAAATGTTTGGCTGGCTTTTGTCGCCTTCCTCTAACAACTCGAATAATGCTGCTAACTGGAATACGACCGGCACTGTGACGAACAACAACGTCAATAACAATAGCAACGGTGTTCGACCTAGCCCTTTATAATTAGAATATTGGATTAAGGTTTAATATGTATATGTAAAGGACAAATCCTATCCGTGATTTTTATCAGAAGAGAAATATAGATAATTTGGTATACGTACTTAAGTTTAGAACTATATATGAGTAAATATAATAATACTTTTTACTACTTTAAGTTTAGTTTGATTAAAGTTATAAATGGTCTTAATATACTAAGACTATTTTTTTTGTATTTGGTATTGTATTTTTCTAAAAAATAATATATAATTTTAAGTAGATTAAGGAGGTTAACATGAACGAACCTAATTTAGTTAAAAAGAAAAGTTTTACAGAAAAGATAATGGGAAAACAAAAAGTAATTCTTGGATTTGCAGTTGCTTTAATTATAACTTTATTTGCAGGAACTAGTTATTCATTACTAACCAGTTTTGATATGCCTAATAATGCTATTATAATTAAAGATGGAGACTTAAGAATGACAATGAATAACACAGAAGGAGAAATTGTTTTAAAAGATAAGAGTCCTGAAAGTGATGAAGTTGGTCTTAAAAATGCAACTCCTATTGTTTTAACATTTTCTAATACAGGTAATTTTAATATTATGAAATATGAAGTTATATTAAATAAAGAAGGAAATACAACTATAGATGAAAAAAATATTCGTTATTCATATAGTACAGATTTAGGTGTTCATTATACAGAACCTAAAAGTTTAGATAGTAATATTATTTATACAGGTTATAACTTATTTAATAATAAAGCTAAAACTATGTATTTAAAGATTTGGATAGATGGAAAGTCTAATGAAGTTAATAAAGAATATTATGGTAAAATAAATGTTAAGTTATATAAAACAAGTGAAGTTCCTTATGCAACTTTAGAAATTAAAGATGATTTAAAAGATAATAGATATTTAGATAGTAATTCTAATAATTATGTTAAATTTAATTATGAATTATGGAGAATAATTGGTATTTATCAAGATGAAGATGATAATGATTATATAAAAATTGTTAAAGATGAAGTTTTAGATAGTGAAATGATTCCAGATAAATTTATTGTTGATGATGATGATGAAAAAATAACTTATAATTTAGGAAATGGAGAAGGATTAGTAAATTCAGATGGACTTAAATATTATTTAAATTCAACTATTGATGTTGATGGTAATCGAGGTTATTTAAGCTATTTAGCTAATGCTTCTAAAAGTATGATTAAAGATACTAATAATAAAGTTGGTTTATTAAAAAAAGAAGATATTAAAGGAGACTGGTTTAAAACTTTAGATAAACTTTGTTGGATAGAAGGTAATGAAGTTTTAGTAAATGGAAATATTGAAACTAGTAATACATCTTATGTAAGACCAGTTATTGATTTAAATATTAGAACTGTTATCTTAAGTGGAGATGGAACGAAAGATAATCCATATGAATTAAGTTTATAGGCTATTTATGAAGAATAAAAAAGGTCAAGCGTTAGTTGAATTTGTACTTATTTTACCGGTTTTAATCTTTATGATTCTTGCATTTATTGATATATCAAGATTAATGATTATGAAAAATCATTTAGAAAGTATGTTAAGTGAAGTTGATAAAGATACTAATGAGTTAGAAGATAAAGAGTATCAAATTCAAATAAGTAAAAAAAATGATGGGGATAAGGTTCAAGTTGAATTAAAAAGTTGTTTGGAAGTGACAACACCAGGTTTAAATAAAATATTTGGAAATCCTGCTTGTGTTACAACTTCTAAAATAATTGAAAATAAAGAAGAATAGAGGGAAATTATGAAGAAATCAAGAAAAATTACAAAAGAAGAAAGAGAAATATTATTACATATGCAACTTCGAAGTAAACTATCCTTATTAGTATTGTTTTATATATTTGGACTAGTTTTACCATTTTTAACTTGTATGATAATTACTCTTAATTTTAAGTTTGCTTATTTATTACTGGTTGCTTTATTCTTATTATTTGTAATTATTTATCTAATACCAAAATTTGAAAGAAATAATTATGAAAAAGGGGATATTAGATGTTTTGAGAGTATTGTTGTAAGTTCAAAACCACATGATATTTACTATTATGTCTGTGAAATAAATGGACAAGATGGGGTATTTATAGACCATAGATATCCAGTTAATACGAAACTTGCTAAAAATACGGAAGTAATTGTTGTTATGATTGAAGGACCTAAAAAATATAAAGATTATATTATATTAGATAAAGAAACAAAGAAAGTTTTAAGTGATTATCGAACTCGATTTGATTTAATTGATTGTTGAGGTTACTATGGGGAAAATAGTTACAATTTCATCAAGAAAAGGTGGAGTAGGTAAAACCACAACCCTTTTAAATATTGCTGGTTGTTTAAGTACATTAGAAAAGAAAGTTTTAATTTTAGATTTAGATTTATATTGTAGTAGTATTGCTGTTAGTCTAAATTTAAAAAGTGAAAAAGATTTTTATAATCTAACATCTGATATTGCAAATAATAGGTTTACGGAAATCAAAGATTATGTTACTAAATATAATAAATTTATTGATGTTTTGCCTAGTGTCAAAGACCCAAGAAAAGGTGCTCGAATTAACTTAAAATACATTGAACAAGTTATTAATATGGTTAAACATTACTATGATGTTGTTTTAATCGATACAACTCATGCTTTAATAGATTTAAACATTGTTATTTATGATAACTCAGATACCATTATTAATGTTATGTCTAATGACCCAGTTGATTTAGTAAATACTAAAACATTTGTAAATATTGTTGCAGATATTGGGTTTAAAGATTTAAGAATATTATTAAATGAAAGTAATTCTTTAGAAGAAAAATACTTTTCTATTTATGATATTAGAAGTTTTATAGGACATAATATAGATTATTATTTAGGAAGAGAATTTTATGTTAAAACAATTGATAAATATGTATTAGATGGTAGTATTTTAACTTTAAATACCAATATTTATCCTAAAGATAAAAAAGAATATAAATTATTATTAAAGATTGCAGAGGATTTGATTGAAGAATAAAAAAAGGAGGTATAAAAATGCAAGATAATATTAAAAAAAGTTTTTCTAGTGAATTTAGTGTTGATACCTCAAAACATGAAGAGATTATTCCTGATGCAGATTATAATATATTTGAAGATAAAAAGTTATTAGATGATTTAAGAAGTAGGGTTATTCAAAATATAATTGATAATAATATACCTAAAAATATGAATTTAAACGATTATATCAATATGGAAATTGATAAGAGTTTAAATGGAATGGATTTAGAAGATTATAAAAGAAATCATGTTTTTAACTTAATTGATAATGAAATTAATGGTTTAGGACCAATAACCGAGTTACTTAAAGATAAAAATGTAACGGAAATTATGGTTAATGCTCCTAATGAAGTATATGTTGAAATTGATGGTAAGTTAGTAAAAGATGAAAGTGTATCTTTTATTAATCCTGACCATATTTTAAGAACAATTCAAAAGATTGTGCAACCTTTAGGAAGAACAATTGATTCTTCAAATCCAATGGTTGATGCAAGACTTAAAGATGGTTCAAGAATTAATGCAATTATTCCCCCTTTATCTTTAAAGGGACCGGTTTTAACAATTAGAAAATTTAGAGATGATTTAATTAGTATTGAAGATTTATTAAGAAATGGTACTATGACTAGAAATATGGCAGTTTTTTTAGAAGAATGTGTTAAATCAAAACTTAATATTTTAGTCTGTGGTGGTACGGGTTCTGGTAAAACTACGATTTTAAATATTTTATCTAGTTTTATAGGTGATGATGAAAGAATTATTACAATTGAAGATGCGGCTGAACTTAAATTAAAACAAAGTCATGTTATATCTCTTGAAACAAGAGTTGATAATTATGATAGTAAAAGTGAAATTACGATTCGAGATTTAGTTCGAAATTCTTTAAGAATGCGACCTGATAGAATTATTGTTGGAGAAGTTCGTGGAGGAGAAGCTTTTGATATGCTTCAGGCTATGAATACTGGGCATGATGGAAGTTTAACAACTCTTCATGCTAATTCGCCGGTTGATGCTTTAAATAGACTTGAAACGATGGTCTTAATGGGAGGCATTGAAATTCCAATCCCAGCTATCAGGGATTATATAGAAAATGCTATTGATATAGTTGTTAACATTGAAAGATTATCAGATGGTAGAAGAAAAGTTACCAATATTTCAGAAGTAATTGGTTTTGAGGGTGATGATATTAAAGTAACTCCAATTTTTGCGTTTGAACAAACAGGTATTACATCAAATGGAGAAGTAGATGGAGAATTTAAAGTTGTTTCTAAACATATTAAAACTTATGAAAAAATGCGTAACAAAGGATTTAAAGATTTAGAAGTAATCTTTGGTGATAAAAATGAATAGTCATTTAGTATTCGTTTTTATTCTTGAATTAGTACTAATTTACTTAACTGCTTTAGTTTTCTATTACTTGTTATTACTTCGAAGAAAAATAAAAATCACGGAACGTTTAAATCCTTTTTCCGTTTATAAAGAACAAAGAGAAACTAAATTCTTTGATGATTTCTTTAGTGTATATGATAAATTTATTAAAGTAATTTCTAAATTTTTATATAAAATTAAAATATTTAATAATTATTCTTTAAAATATCAAAAGTATATTAAAAAAGAAGAAAATACTAATATAGATAAGATGGATTTTGTTAGTAAAAAAGTTTTACTTATGATAGTCTTTATTCTGATTTTAGTTATCTTTAATATGGTTAAATATCAAAGTATTACAATTTTCCAAGTAATAATAACCGGGTTAATTGGTTTTTATGCTCTTGATATCTTCTTATTATCTGAAGCTAAACTATTAAAAAAAGAACAAGAAAATGATTTATTAAAGGCCATTACCATAATGAATAATTCTTTTAAAAGTGGACATAGTATTATGCAAGCTATTAAATTAGTTTCAACCGAACTAGATTCACCTTTAGGCTTGGAATTTAAAAAGATGTATGTTGATTTAACCTATGGTTTAAGTTTAGAAGTAGTATTTAAAAGATTTGAGTCGAGGGTTAAATTAGATGATGTTAAATATATAACAACTTCTTTAACTATTTTAAATGAAACCGGTGGAGATATTGTTAAAGTATTTGAAAGTGTTGAAAAAACATTCTTTAATAATCGAAAGTTAGATGATGAACTTAAGAATTTAACGGCAGCTAGTAAATTACTTTATTATGTCTTATTATTTATACCAATAGTATTCGTGTTATTTATTTATCTATTAGATAGTACCTATTTTAATCCTCTATTTACAGGAGGATTAGGTTATTTAATCATAGCATTAATTTTATTATTATATATAAGTTATATAGTGGTTATTAAAAAGATAATGAAAGTAGGGATGAAGATATGACAAAACTTTTTACTTTTATTTATCGAGAAAAAACTTTAAAGAAAATTAATGATAAGATTAAACTTTTAGGTATAAATGCTCACGAAAATGCAATTACTTTCATGAATATACGAATTTTATCTAGTATTCTTTTGTTTTTTGTGATATTATATTTAATTGATTTTGGTTATATATTAGCACCCATTATCGTATATTTTTACTATACATTACTTCCGAAACTTTATTTTGATAGAAAAATAAAGAAACGGAGTAAGGAACTTGACTATGATGCTATGTACTTCTTTGAAATCCTGGCTTTATCACTGGAATCAGGTAAAAATTTAATTACCGCTTTAAAACTTGCAAGTGATAGTATCGATTCGGCTTTATCACTTGAAGTTAGAGAAGTTATCAGGGAAGTTAATCTTGGTAAAAGTTTAGATGAAGCCTTAACGGATTTAAAGGGAAGAATACCAAGTGATTCAGTTAATAATATTATTTTAAATATTCGAGAATCTAATTTATTTGGTAATAGTATCATTGATACTTTATATAATCAAATTGATTATATAAGAGAAAAGTTAGTCTTAGAACAAAGGGCTTATATAGCCAAATTACCTATTAAAATAAGTGTAATATCAGTAATCTTCTTTATACCACTTTTATTACTACTTATTTTAGGACCGGTTATATTAAATTATTTTAGTTAGGAGGATATTTTATGAGTGGACATTCAAAATGGGCAACCATCCATAGGAAAAAAGGTTTAATTGATGCAGAAAGGGGAAAAATCTTTCAAAAGATAGCTAAGGAAATTCAAGTTGCAGCTAAAGGGACTAATGGAGACCCGGACATGAACCCGGGACTTCGGATGGTTATTGAAAAAGCCAGAAGTAACAATATGCCAAAAGATAATATTCAAAAGGCGATTGATAAAGCGGTTGGAAATGCTGGGGATGTAAACTTCGATAGTATAAGATATGAAGGGTACGCATCTCATGGAATTGCTATCATGGTTGATTGTTTAACGGACAATAAAAATAGAACCGCGATGCTTGTAAGGTCAACTTTAACCAAACATGGTGGTAACTTAGGAACGGATGGTTCAGTTAGTTATATGTTTAAAAGACGTGGAGTTATTGAAATTGAAGCCAATGGTGACTTTGATACTGTGATGGAAATAGCAATTACGGCTGATTCATTAGACTGCATTGATAATGAAGACGTTTATACAATTTACACCGAACCTGATAACTTCTTAAATGTTAAACATGCCTTTGAAGATAGTGGATTTACAGAATTTGTAACGAGTGAAGTAACTTATGTTCCTGATAATAAGATTAGTTTATCTGATGAAGATACGGAAAAAGTTATGAATTTAATTTCTGCTTTAGAAGATATAGATGATGTTTCTAATGTTTATCATAATTTAGATATATAAGATGAACTATAGTGTTATATTAGAAGATACTTTAAAAAAGTTAGATGGAAAGAAAAAATTATTACTTCATGCTTGTTGTGCTCCATGTTCTAGTTATGTAATTGAATATTTAACCAAATACTTTGATATTACAATTCTTTATTATAATCCAAATATAGATACGGAAGATGAATTTAATCATCGTTTGTCTGAACTTGAGAGATTTGTTAAAGAGTTTAAAACTAGTAATAAGGTTGAAGTTGTAAGTCTTGGTTATAATAACTTGGAGTATTTAGAAAAAGTTAAAGGATTAGAACAAGAAAAAGAAGGTGGCAAGAGGTGTATAGAGTGTTTTAAGTTAAGACTTGAAAAATCTGCTCTTTATGCTTTAGAACATAACTTTGATTATTTTACAACAACTTTAACGATTAGTCCTTTAAAAAGTAGTAAGTTATTAAATGAAATAGGACATGATTTAGAAAATAAATATGGTATTAAATACTTATATTCTGATTTTAAAAAGAAAGAGGGATATAAAAGAAGTATTGTTTTATCACATGAATATAATTTATATCGACAAGATTACTGTGGTTGTAAATTTTCAAAAAGAAAATCTGAAAATTAAAGATTTTTCTTTTTTTTTTAACTATTCTTTGTTATAATTATACTAGAGATGATAATATGAAGATAAGAAAAAATGGTTTTACATTAGTTGAACTAATTGCAGTTATAGCCCTTTTAGCTTTAGTTATGCTTTTAATTGTACCAGGTTTAGGTAATTTATCTGGTGCAAACCAAGAAAAAGAATATAAAACTTATGAAGATATGATGATTGAATATGCTAAGGCAATGCCTAAGTCAAAATTTAAAAGTGATGGCACAGGAAAATATGTTTGTTTAAAAGATTTGGATTTAGAAAGTGTTAATTCTAATGATATTTGTAATGGTTATGTTCGTATAACTGGAAATACTTATAAATCATTTTTATCTTGTACTAATAATGGAACTAGTAAATATAAATCAGATGGTTATATTTTACCAAGTGGTTGTTAAGGAGTTATTATGAAAAAGAAGGGATTTACACTAGTAGAACTATTAGGAGTAATAGTAATATTAGGGGTAGTATTAGGATTAGCCGTATTAGCCTTTATAAATAACCAAGGAGGAGTAAATAAAACTTACTATAAAACTTTGGAAGAAAGTCTATTAATACCAGGTGGAGATTATTTTAATTATAATAAAGGAGAACAACCAGGATCATATGGCGATGAAAAAAGAGTATCAGCCCAAATTTTAAAAAATGGAGGATACTTAGAAGAAGAGCTAGTAGGTGCAGATAAAGAACCATGTGATTTACAAAATAGTTATGTAGGAGCCTATAAAAATAGTAAAGATAAAACGAATTACTATGCATGTTTAGTATGTGGAGAATATAAAACAGATAGTACACCATGTAATGGAGAAATAGATTATACCTTAGGAGTAAGAGCTAATAAGAAAGAATCAAAAGATATGTATAAAACAGATGGCAAAAGTTGGTCAAATGAAGATATAGTCTTAACATTTGAAACTTTAAATGATATGGAAGAAGTAGAACTAGAAACAGAAAATGGAGAAAGAGTTGGAAGTTGTAAGTTAGAAGAAGTAAGAGGAATAAAAAGTTGTCCAATTGAAGTAACAGAAAGTGGAAATTATAAAGCCTATGCTAAGAATGGAAAAAGTGAAACTAAAAAGAAAGATTTAAATATTCTAATTGATAAAACTGGACCTGAATTTGAATTTCAAGAAAAGGGAGTAGACGGAAGAATCGATGTATTAGTAGAAAATGTTAATGTAGAAAAAGCAGTTAAAAATAAAGTATATGATATAAAAGACTCTGAAAGTGGAATAAAGAGTGTCGAATATTCATTTGAATCAGAAAATAGCAAAGATAATTATCATGGTAAAGGAGTAGTAGAAAGTTTTGATATAGAAAAAAATCTAAAAACAGGAACCTATTATTTAAGAGTAAGAGTAACAAATAATGCTGGAATAACTAATGAAAAAGTATTAGAATATATAGTATATAAGAAAATAGTTGATCCAACAAAGGAAAGTCATTGTAATGATTTAACATATAACGGAAAAGTTCAAACATTAGTAAAAAATCCTGGAGAAGGATACACGTTTGAAAATACAACTGGAACATATGCTGGAGATTATAATATTGGAATATTATTAAAAGAAGGATATCGTTATAGTGATGGAAGCAATACAAAAAAGAATTTAGTATGTACAATAAAAACTAAAGATTTAATAGCAAAAGCTAATAATCAAACCATAACATATGGAGATACATTTAATACAACAAATATAAATGGGGTGACAGTAACTGGACTTGTAAGTGGCGATAGTAAAAGTAGTATAAATTTAAGTTATGATTCAGAAGTAAATGAACTAAAGACAAGAACAATTCATCCAAGTAATTTAAAAGTAAAAAGAGGAACAGTTGATGTAACAAATAATTATAATATAGAATATCAAACAGGAGAATTAACAATAAATCCAAAGTTAACTTTATCAAAAAGTGGAGGAACTAAATATACAAATAATGGAACTTGTTATACAGGAACCATAACAATAAATGCCACTTGTTCAAGTATGGATGAAATATCAAGTTTTACCCCATCTAATGCAACCTATAATGATACTAAAACATCAGCAAGTGGAAGTGTAGAGGCTTATAGTGCTAACATGACATGTACAACAATTTATGGAACATCAGCAACAGCAAGTGCAAGTTATAAAAAGTGTACCTATTCAAGACATAAAAGTTGTGGAGTAGATCATTATAATTATTCCGGTAGTTTTACTTGTTATAGTATCAATGGAGCAAATTCATATAAATTATCTTGCAATTCATCAACTTATGGAAAAAGTGCTGCAAAAGCATGTGGAACTCATTCAGGTCAAGATTTTGGATCATGTTCAAGATCAGCAGTTTATAAAAAATGCTATCATGCATAGAAATAGGTGAAAATTATGAATAGAAATAAAATAATAGCAATAGTTATGTTAATTTTCGGAATAGTACTTTTGTCTTTTGGAGCATATAGTGTATTTAAAGATAATAATAAAGATATTACAAAACAACCATCTAATGTAGAAACTAATGATCAAAATCCTAATGATGAAGGAGAACTACCAGAAGATTATGTGTCACTTGAAGAAGGATTACTTTTTAGTGAGTTTAAAGTAACTAAAAGTGAAGAAGATGAGGAGATGTTAGTAACTTTTTCGTTATTGAATAATAAAGATGTAAATTTTAAAACTGATATTATGAAGATTAATATATATGATTCCAAAAAAGAAAATATAGAAACTTATGAATATGAGATAGAAGAAATTGAACCTTATGATGAGATTGGTGTTGAGACTAATATTGCTTTGGAATACAAAAATTATTCATATGAAGTAGTTTTAGGAGATACAAAAACTATAGTTAAAGCAAATACAGATGATGTTTATAAAATAAATTAATAAAGTTGGTGATAAAATGAAAAAGAAAGGATTTACATTAGTAGAACTATTAGGAGTAGTAGTAATATTAGGGGTAGTATTAGGATTAGCT
>CANQJD010000047.1 GCA_947624175.1 uncultured Bacilli bacterium | reverse complement strand
TCTTCTTATTATTTACTAATACTTTCAAATTGAGAATTATAAAGATTAGCATAGAAACCTTTTTTAGCAAGTAATTCTTGATGGGTTCCTTGTTCAATTATATTTCCTTCATTTAAAACTAAAATTAAATCAGCATTTTTAATAGTCGATAACCTATGAGCAATGATAAATGAAGTTCTTCCTTCCGTTAATTTATCCATCGCTTTACTTACTAATTCTTCAGTTCTTGTATCAACTGATGAAGTTGCTTCATCTAAAATTAAGAAAGGAGCATTCTTGATCATACCACGAGCAATTGTTAATAACTGCTTTTCACCTGCTGATAAAGTTTCATTATCAGAAAGAATGGTATTATAACCTTTATTTAAAGTTCTAATAACATGGTCTAATCCTACAACTTTGCAGACTTCTTTAACCTTATCTAAACTAATATTTTCTTTATTATAAATAATATTATCTTTAATACTTCCTTCAAATACCCAAGTATCTTGTAAAACCATGATGAATAAATCATGAATATTTTCTCTTGTTAAATTCTTAATATCAACTCCATCTATTAATATCTTACCAGATGTTGTTTCATAGAATTTCATTAATAAATTAACTAAAGTTGTCTTTCCAGCTCCGGTTGGACCAACAATGGCAATTTTAGAGCCAGCTTTGGCTTTAGCTGAAAAGTTTTTAATAATTAATCTATCAGGATCATAGCCAAAGTTAACATTTTGAAATTCAATATTTCCAACCACTTTATCTTTATCTAAATGTTCAGTAACCTCTTTTTCATTATCCATTTCTTCTTCTCTTAAGAATTCAAATACTCTTTCACTAGCAGCCCCAGCACTTTGGAAGGAAGTTGCAACTTGAGCAAGTTGAGATAAAGGTTGAGTAAATAATCTGGCATAGATTGTAAAAGCAATAATAACTCCAAAGGTAATATGACCATTTAAGGCTAAGTAAGAACCAACGACACAGACACAAACATAACCAAAGTTACCTATAAAAGCCATGAATGGTTGCATTAAACCTGAAAAGAAATGACTTTTAATAGCACTACTAAACATTCTTTCGTTTATTTCATCGAAAGCTTTCGTTTCATGGTCATATCCATTATAAACTTTAACAATATTATGTCCAGTATATGTTTCTTCTATTTGACCATTCAAATTACCTAATTCTTCTTGAAAAGCCAAGAAGTATTTTTGACTTTTAGATAAAACAATTATCATGAACAAGAATCCAAATAAACTAGAAAGAATGGCTGTAATGGCTAGAATATAATTAGTATGAAACATCATAAACACGGAACCAATTAATAAAGTTACACTACTTACAAAAGTACCAATACTTTGATTAATTGTTTGACTCATTGTATCAACATCATTAGTAACTCTTGATAAGACATCTCCATAAGGAGTTTTATCAAAATATTTTAAAGGTAAACGATTAATTTTTTCACTTATTTCACTTCGAAGCCTTTTTGAAAATTTATTAGTAACTGTTGCCATAATAAAATGTTCAATATAAACAAGAATCGCTCCAACTATATAAATCGTGAATAAGAAGATAGCCGTTTCCCGAATCTTATCCATATTAATAGTACCTTGTAGACCTCTAATTATTTCATTTGTAATATCTTTAATTTTATCAGGTCCAATTATCGAAAAAGTCGAACCAATTCCAGCTAAAACAACAGCTGTTATAATCATTGGCAAAAATGGTCTTAAGAAGAAAATAAGATTTTTCATAGCTTCTTTAAAATTCTTTGGCTTTTCAGCCGCACCACGTCTATTTCTCATTTTAACTCCTCCTCATCTAATTGACTCGTTGCAATTTCATGATAAATCTCACAGTTTTTAAGTAATTCTTTATGAGTTCCAATTCCAACAACCTCTCCATGCTCTAAAACAATTATTTTATCAGCTTCAATTATGGTTCCAACTCGGCTTGCAACAATTAAAGTGGTTGCATCTTTTGTATATTTTTTAAGTTCACGACGAAGCTTTAAATCGGTTTCATTATCAAGAGCTGAGAAGGTATCATCAAAAATATAGATTTCAGGATGTCTACTAATTGCTCGAGCTACTCCTAATCTTTGCTTTTGACCACCACTGACGTTCGTTCCGCCTCTTGCAATAAATGAATCAACACCTTTATCCATTTTGGAAACAAATTCACTTGCTTGACTAACTTCAATTGCTGCCTTAATATCTTCATCCGTTATTTTATGATTAGATTTACCATAACTAACATTTTCTTTAACACTTCCTCGAAACATGACAGCCTTTTGAGGAACATAACCGATTTTTTCATGTAAACTTGTTAATTTATAATCTCGAACATCAACACCATCAACTAAAACTTGACCTTCCGTTACATCATAAAATCTTGGAATTAAATTGATAAGGGTACTCTTTCCTGAACCAGTACTACCAATAAAAGCAACTGTTTCTCCCCGTTTTACTTTAAAAGAAACATCTTTAATCATTTCTTCATCTGCATCAGGGTATTTGAAACTAACATTTTTAAATTCAACAGTTCCAATTTCTTTCCCTTTAGTTTCTTTGCCATCCGTTATCTCATTTTCTTTTTCTAAAACTTCTAAAACTCTTTTAGCTGAAACACTAGCTCTTGGATAGATTAAGAAAATCATAACTAACATCATAAATGACATAATAACTTGAATAGCATAAGATGAGAAAACAACCATATCACTAAAAATAACTAATTTATTAGTTAAAGAAGCCTCTGTTATTAAAATAGCTCCAACAACATAAATACTTAAAGTTAAGCTAGACATCATAAGACTCATGAATGGATTCATAACACCCATTACTCTTTGATTAAATAATTGAGTATTCGTTAACTTATTATTCGCATCATTAAACTTATCATTTTGATAATCTTCAGCATTAAATGCTCGAACAACTCTAATACCGGTTAGATTTTCTCTTGTTATTCTATTTAAATTATCCGTTAACTTTTGAACAATTTTAAATCTTGGCATAACTAAGAAGATAATAACTGTTATTAAAATAAGTAATAAAACAACTGCTATAAAAGTAAGAGTACTAAATTGCATGTTTTTTCCTGCTATCTTACTAATTGCAAATACAGCCATAATTGGTGCTTTAATTAAAGCCTGTAATCCGAACGAAATTAACATTTGAATTTGCCCAACATCATTAGTAGTTCTAGTAATTAAACTAGAAACGGAAAAATCTTTAATATCTGAAACTCCAAAATTTAAAACCTTCCGATACACAAGTTTTCTCGTTGTTTGTCCGAACTTACTAGCAATAAAAGTTGCTAAATAACCAACGATAACACTAGTTAATAAACTACCAAAGGCACAAAGTAACATATAAGAACCCTGGACTAAAATCTCTCTTGCTTTCCCACCTGTTTGAACAAGTGTTGTAATTTGCTCCATGTAATCAGGTAATTTTAAATCAAGCATTACTTGAACAACAATAAAAGCAATACTAATTATCATAAACAAAAGTTCTTTTTTACCTAAATTTTTAAATAATTTTAACATTAAATCACTCCTTTAATCGATAATAAAAATACTTCAAAACGAAATATTTTTTATTTTTTTCTTAATAACTTCAACTTAACCTCATGGGCTAATTCATTAACATTATATTCTTTTAATTTTTTTTTGTCAATATTTAATTTTTTACTTGACAAATCACCCCTAATCGAGTATTATAGTAATCACCAATTCGGATTTTAGGCGAATTGGTCGCTAGTATCACACTAGCCAACCCCTTTTTATTCTTTTTAAGGGAGTGTCCACAGGGGGTGGCACTCCTCTTTTTTTTGTATAAAGGGGCTTTTGGGGGTAATCATGAATAATGAAGATATTATATTAGTAAATAGATTAATAAAACTAGGACATATCATTTTAAATATTTATAAGGATTTATCGAAACTAGATATTAATTCCAAAGAATATCAAAACTTACTTACTAAATTAAATTCTTATAAAGATTTAGAAGATGATATTTATCTAAAATTTAAAAATAATCCAAGTAAATTATACGATTTAGAAGAATATATTAGAGCAATAAGTGAAAGTATCATTTTAACCGACTATGAATTATTAACTGATGGTACTCCTTTTGAACTTGTAAAAAAACATATTTATAATAAACTTTCATATTTAAGAAAAGAAAGTCAAACTTTAACTTATCAAAAAATCTATAAAGGACCTGAAGCCTTTGTTCCTTTTGATAGTAAGTTTTATTTAAAAACAAGTATTCATGAAGATTTTATTAAATTATTTATTTTTAAATTACAAGAACTAATTAATAATCCCAATTCCTATCTTTATCAAGATAAATTAAAAGAAATTATTAATTTAACTTTATTTTTATATCCTAAAAATATTTCTTTAAATAATGATTATCTTATTTTAAATTCTAATTCTCTTGCAACTATTCTAGGAGTTAGCAAATATTATAAGAAATATATTCATAAGTATTTTTTAGTAAATATTAAACCATCTTTAATAGCTTTTTTAACTACTAGAGATAGTGATTATCAAAATTCTCATGATGTTTTAAGAAATTTAGTTAATATTTCTTTAATTAAGTCTTATTTAGAATTTAAAAATTTAGAAATAATCGATATAAAAACTCAAATTCATGATATAATGAAATTGTATAAAAATAATCAAAAAAGTATTACAATTTTAGAAAATTTATTAAAAGAAGAATTAAATTCTAAAGTTATAATAACGGAATTAAGAGGTATATATGAGTATGAAGATAGCAAAACTCAAGGATTATGAAATAATTGATGCTAGTTTAGGGCAAAAGTATGAAAGATGGAATGATGTTTATTTATTAAGACCAGACCCTCTTGTAATGTGGGATAATGGAGATTTAAGTAACAAGAAATTAGATGCTATTTACTATCGTAGTAATAAAGGTGGAGGTCATTGGGAAAATAAAAGAGAAATCAAAAATTTTAGAATTTCTTATAATGATTTAAAGTTTAATTTAAAACAAATGGGTTTTAAACACACTGGATTATTTCCAGAACAAGCCGTTAACTGGGACTTTTTAAGAAATAAAATTCATGGAAAAAGTAATGTTAAGGTTTTGAATTTATTTGCTTATACTGGTGCTATGTCAGTTGCTGCTTTAAAGGAAGGAGCAAGTGTTACCCATGTTGATTCATCACGAGGAATGATTGACTGGGCTAAAGAAAATGTTAAATTAAATAATCTTGAAGATAGACCAATTAGATTTTTAGTTGATGACTGCCTAAAGTTTGTTAAAAGAGAAATTAGACGAGGTAATAAATATGATGTTATCATTATGGACCCACCTAGTTATGGGAAAGGTGCTAATGGTGAAGTTTGGTCCCTTGAAAAAGATTTATATAATTTAATTAATCTATGTCAAGAATTAGTATCCGATACCCCTATTCTTTTCATGGTAAATTCTTATTCGGGGTTATCTCCTAAAGTTATAGAAAATATTTTAAAGTTAACTAATAAAAAAGCTAATGTAACGATTTCTTCTTATGAAATAGGTCTTCCAATTACTAATCATGATTTAGTTTTACCATGTGGTATAACAGGTGTTATCGAATATGAATAATCTAAATATTTTATATGAAGATAATCATTTATTAGTTGTTATTAAACCAAGAAATATTTTAAGTCAAAGTGATATTACAAACCAAATAGATATGTTATCTATCTTAAAAGATTATCTAAAGAATAAGTATAATAAACCCGGGAATGTTTATTTAGGACTAGTGCATCGGCTTGATAAACCAACAAGTGGTATCATGGTCTTTGCAAGAACTTCAAAAGCAGCCAAAAGATTACAAGAAGCAATCAAAAATAAAACTTTCAAGAAAACTTACCTAGCCGTATGTCATGGTAAAGCACCAATTGATGGAACATTCATAGATTACCTAGAAAAACAAGGAACCAAGAGTATTATATCTACTAAAGATAAAGGTAAATATGCTGAACTTTCTTTTAAAAGATTAGATTATTTAAAAAACGAAGATTTATCTCTTCTAGAAATAGAATTAAAAACTGGTCGTAATCATCAAATAAGACTTCAATTTGCAAGTCGAGGTTATCCTTTATATGGAGATAATAAATATGGAGGCGACCAACAAAAAACTTTAGGACTTTTTGCTTATAAGTTAGAATTTCCTCATCCTATATCAAAAGAAATATTATCTTTTAAATCTATTCCAAATTATGAACCATTTAAAAAATTCAAGATTAATTCTTGAATCTTTTTATATTAGTATTTTATTTATTCTGAACATCTAGGATGCTTAACTTCACATAATTTAAGACTGCCATTTTCATAACCATAGACATTTATGCCATTTTGATGAGCATTACAAGTCCATGGATAACCACTATATTCTTTATCTTTTATTGGTATATTCTTTATTTCATCACAACTCCTCTTAATTTCTAATCTTTGAAAATTCCGACTTGATGCATCAAAAGCCTCATAACCTATATACTCTATTCCACTTCCTATTTTTACTTCTTCTAATGGATTAATACCAAAAGCATGCTCATCTATCCAAGTTACACTATCTGGTATTTCTACTTTTGTTAGATTATTTTCTGCAAAAGCACTCCATCCTATTGTCCTTACTGTATTTGGTATTACTACACTTGTTAAATTCTTATAATTAAATGCCATTGAACTCTCATCTTCTGAAAAATCCATTGGTTGTATATAAGATTCATTATTGTTTTTAGTATAACTACCTATAACTGTCACCTCATGGCCATTTATTTTGCCTGGGATTATTACATCTGTTCCACAATCTGTATCATAATCTGTTATCATGATTTCTGTTTTACCATTATTTTGAAATTCTTGAGTCATGAAACATCTTGCAGGTTGAGGAAGTGGAGTATAATTTACTTCTTTCTCATTAAAGTCTCCAGCTACATTTATCTTAACACTTGCATAGACTTTATCATTCCAGGTTTCCATATCATAATCTATATTATCTCCTACTCCGACTTTTACACTATCTGATATCCACATATATATTCTATAAGTTCTTGTTATTTTTTCTTTAGTATTTGCACCTATTGTATTTACATATATTCTTTCATCACTTATATCTTCATATCCTCTATTTGTAAATATTTCTTTCTCTTCTTCTCCTACTACTTCTACTAATCTAAATCTGAGTAAGTCATCTCTTAATCTTTCAGTTCTTCCTTCTGGTTCTTTTCCATCTTTTAATACTATTTCATACCATATATCTTTACTATAATTATTTACTCCTTCTATTTTAAATTCAAAATATGGTATTTTTTCTTTTATTTTTGAATCATCTTTTATTTTTATTATCATATTATTTTGGATTAATACTGATAATTGCTCTTCTATATCTTCAATCGACTTATCCTTTATCCAAATATCAAACATTTTTTGGATAGTCATACCTTGAGCAGTCCCAGTTCCCTCACAAAAACTTCTAGCAGTTGTTCCAGCATCATAAGGTGCTTGAATACTATCAAAAAAGCCCTCACAAAAAGATAATTCTTCTTCTGTCATATTTGGATTTATTATATATCTATCACTATAGTAATTATTAATATCAATAGGTAACATATCAGATGCATTTATTTGATTAGTTCCTGTATATTTCATATAAATATCTCCAGCAACTAACAATTGATTTTCTCCTACTTTTGAATAATTCCATATTGCAAATGTTACTCCAAGTGTTACTACTAGAAGAAACGCTGATATTACTCCAACTATTACTCCCTTTTTCTTGTTACTACTTTCTTTCATTAAATTTCCTTTCTTTGGGGGTTCCGACCCTTAATATAATTCAATTATAAAATAATTTTATACTATTTTTAAACATATTTAAAAAACGACACAAAGAATATAGTACCATTGTACTACATCTTCATGTCGTATTTTCTACTTTTTTGTTATTTATTACTTGTATCTTATTTAGTAACCCCCCCCGTTGTTGACTATATGTTGACAAGTTACATTTGATACATTAATAATTTTTATCATAAGAGTTAGCTCCTTTCTACTTATGAATTAATCTTATCATGATACATGAGTAAAAGTCAACAAGAAATTTTAGGTAGTTGACATTACTTTACTTTATAGGGGGACTGTAACTTTAAATATTTCTCCATCTCCAAAAGTTGGAACACCATTACTATATATCTTATTATATTTAACAATATTCTTAATTCCTGAACCTAGTTCATCTGCAAGTCCTATTTCCTTAAAAACACTAGCAATTTTAGGATTTTTAGGATATGGAGAATAGTTATGCAAATCTATGTAACCTATATTTCTTGGTTTGTTTGCATTTTCCGTATAAATTGCATCTTTAGTAATTATAAATCTTGCTGGTATAGAACTAGAATAATCTCTATAAATAAGTAAATTAACTACTAATTCTTTTGCAATTTTACTTCTTACATCAATTCTTATATCTTCTTCTAAATAAAATTTATCATCTAAATGCTTGAAAGCAAAATTCATTAATCTATCATAACTTTCAATTAAATTAGTTCTGATATTATCTTTATCGTTTCTATTTACACAATATGCTTCTATTAAAGAATCTATTTTAAAATATTCTAAAGCCGATATTATTATTTTATCAGTTCCAAATAATAATATCCCTGCTAAATTTAAGCCATTATCATATAAAGATACACTTTTTAAAAGTTCTAAATCATTCATATTTTTCCATGGATGGTTTGGATTTCTATTAATAGCCATTTGTCTTACTCTTGCAATTAAATCCATTCTTAAATCTTTAAGAGTCGCATAAGGATAAACTTTATCTTCAAAAAATGTATTCTGATTAATCTTTTTGGTCATTTTGAAGTTCCCATGCCTTATAAACATTTTCCATTAAACTAATAACAGTCATTGGACCTACTCCACCAGGAACTGGAGTCATAAGACTAGCACTTTCTATAGCATCACTTGCAACATCACCATATAACTTACCATCTACCCGATTAATTCCAACATCGATAATGATACTATCCTTTTTAACCATATCTTTAGTTATTAAATCTTTTTTACCAACCGCAACGATTAAGATATCAGCCTCACTTGTATAACTTTTTAAATCTTTCGTTTTAGAATGACATAAAGTAACGGTTGCATTCTTATGAAGCAATAAATGGAATAAAGAAAGGCCTACTAATTCACTTCTTCCAACAATAACTATTCTTTTACCAATTAAATCTACTTTATAATATTCAAGTAATTTCATTACTCCATGAGGAGTACATGGTAACAAGCTATCTTCATTTTTTACTAATTTAAGTAAATTAATGTTTGTTAAGCCATCGACATCTTTTAAAGGTGAAACCGTATTTAAAATTAAATTTTTATCTAAATTATCAGGAAGTGGTAATTGCACGATAATTCCTGTTACCTTGGTATCTTGATTTAACTTTTCTATTTCTTTAACTAACTCTTTATTAGTAATTGTATCAAAATGTAAATTCCAAAAATCATATCCAACTTCAAGAGCCATTTTTTCTTTTTGTTTAACATAAACCTTACTTGCTGGATTATCTCCAACACTTACAACCACTAACTTTAATTTTTCTTTTAACTTAGCAACTTTCTTCTTTAATAACTCCTTACTTTCTAAACTTACTTTCTTTCCATCAATTATTTTTTCATTCATAACTTCGCATTTCCTTTCTTAATATCTTATAATTTGGTATAACTCGTTCAACTAATGCCCAAAAATTCTTGGAATGATTTGGATAAACTAAATGTGATAATTCATGAGCAATTACATAATCTAAATATTTAATATCTTTTTTAATTAATTCTAAATTCAAAGTAACTCTTTTCGTTTTAACATTACATACTCCCCATCTGGTTTTCATACTTCTAATTGTTAAACTAGGATAAGGAATAGAAACTGGAAAAATATTATAAATCTTATCTAATTCAATCTTAAAGACAACACTTGCTCTTTTTAATAACCATTTATTAATATCATAATCTTTACTTATTAATAACTTCTCTTCTCCTAATATAGCCTCTTTACTATTTAAGTAAACTATATCATACTTTTTACCTAAATAAGAAAAAGTTTCTTCTGATTCTTTTCTTGCAACTCTTTGCTTATACATCCTGATAATCGATTTTTGATTATCATTAATTAATTTTAAAATATCCTTATCTCTTGTAAAATAATTCGTTGTAACATAGATATTTAAGTCTTCATTAACTCTTAAATAAGTATTTTTGTTACTTTTCTTTCTTACAATTAAAACTTCAAATTCAATATCATCAATTACTACTTTCATATACCATCAAACTAATTATAACACAAAAATAAAAATAGTAGATAAATTTTACCTACTATTTTACACATGCATTACGATAACGATATTCAGTTCGTTCACTTCCAGGAACTTTTGTATACCCATCTGGCATATTACTTTCTAAGATATAATCTGTATAAAGTGTTTTTTGAGTTATTGTTCTTGACCGATAATAAGTTACACTTTTAGTTGTTGTAATTGTATCTTGATATTGATAATACGTAACATCACGATATTTCTTAACAGTATTACATACTTTCTTTGTATAAGTACAAGTAACTTTACCTATTCCGGTTGACGTACATTTTTTAGCATTATTATCCCAAGTTGTTCTATTTTGAGTATAAGTTTGATTCTTACAACTTTCCGTATAATAAGGTTCAGAATCTGTCCATGAATTAATCGTTCTGCCTTCTTTTGCCTGAGGTTTAGTAGTTGAGGCTTTACTCCAACTACTTAAAGTAGTAGTTGGCTCCATTCTTGTTTCAACTGCAACTTGTAAATTACTATTTCCTTGAATTGGAGTTGTTGTTTCATTACTCCAATTACCATAGACTGTTTCAATTTTAAATCCTTTAACGACTACTCGAGATTGTCTATCTAAACTTTTATCATCTTTATATTCCGTAGTCCAATTCCCAAATTCACTACAAACTTGCGTAGTATTATTACTATTATTTTCATTATTATTGTTATTATCTTCTACTGGTTTTTCTTCTTCCTCTTCATCATCACTTGAGACATAACTTTCTCCATTACAAGTTAAACAATTAAATTCTAAATCATAATAATAAACTCTTTTTTCACTATTACTTGGACAATTCAAATAAATCTCTAACATATAATCATTTTTATTTCTAGTCATACTAATATAAGAAGTATTATAACCACAAGCTTTCTTATTAGAATCAATAATTTCGGTTACTAATTTACCATTTATTAATTCTCTTACATTAACTTTTATATTTTTACCTACTTCTTTCGGATAATTTTCCATTTCAAAGAAGTATTTTTCTCCTAATGTTTTTAATAGATTTATATTATTATTAAATACTAAACTACTATCAACTGGAGTTTCTTCTTTCTTCTCTTTCTTAAAACTATTAGTTATTGTAAAGAATAAAAAGATAATTAATATTAAACATAATACAATTAATACTATTTTAGTTAATAAAGTTCTATTAAATGGTGATTTATTAAAACTATCATCATCAGCTTCTTGTAAATAATCATCATAATCAAATTCGTTTTCTTCGGTATACATAACTATTCCCCCTTAAGTGGCTATTATTATACTATAAAATACCTAAAAAGTCAAATAAAGTTACGCTTTTTTGGATTTTATATAAGTTTTAGAGGCATTAACCTCTGTAAATGAAACTATTTTTTCAGGTTTTCTTTTAATATTTTTAAATATTTCTTCTTTAATAATACTTATAACCCTAGGATTTAAGACTTTCATGAATTTACCATACATAACCATATAATAATTATCTCTTGTTTTTTCAAGTTTTTTACTTCTTTTTCGATTTAATAACTTTAAGGCTTCATCAATCGGATAATTAATTAGTTTATTTTTAATAATTACAAAGTAATCTTCATCATGATAGTAAATATCTCTTATGATTTCGGAGTCTTTTAAAGGTCCTGATAATATTTGTACTTTTTCATCAATTATAGATGCTATAGCATAATCAAAGACAATATAAGCTCTTATATCATCTAAATCATGATTAGCAATATTCTTTCCTAAATAATGTCTTTTTAAGATATAAACAAAATATAAATTGTCCATTCTACCACCTATGACTTACTATAATACTATAAATTGTTATATTTGCTGAATTGCAAAAGTAAATTCTAGTTTGAAGAAATAAAATCCACTTTTTGAGAAAAAATTGTTAAAAAAATTCA
>CANQJD010000046.1 GCA_947624175.1 uncultured Bacilli bacterium | reverse complement strand
TTTTTATTAAGAAGTCTTTATTTTAGAGGCTTCTTTTGATAAAGTTCAACATAACTAAAAGTTCAACATAAATAGAAAAAAAGGAAATTTGATTTTTCCCTTTTTTAATTTTTTATTTAATAAATTAATATTAATTAGTTAAATCTAACTTTTCTAACGATAACGAATGCTCCAGCTACCATTACAACGAATGATACACCAGCAAGGATAGCAATAGCGTTACTTTCAGTTCCAGTTTGTTTAACTAGAGAATCTACTTCTGCAAATACGTCAGTAGTACCTGGCTTATAAACGATGAATTTTCCATCTTTATAAGTTCCATCGATTGAAGTTTCATTAACTACATATGTGAATGCAGCGATTAAGTCAGATTTAATTTTACCTAAATCTTCCATATCTTTAATTCCAGATCTTTCGATAAGGTCAATAACGTCATCAACTTTGTCAGAAATTTTTTTAGCATCTGCATCTGTGATATCGTAATTAGCTGCATATTCATCAATTAGTACTTTAACATCATTTGATACTGTAAATTTAGCACCATTGATTGTGTAAGTATCTTTTAGTTTTTTAACTAAGTCAGCTTCTGTTACAGTTTCAGCTGCTCTTACACCTACCATACCAACGAATAACATAGCAACTGCTAATACTAACATTACAACTTTCTTCATATTATCTCTCCTCTCGTCTTAAATTATACTTGAATATTTTAGAAAAATCAAGCATAATTTACAATTATTATGTAAATTTTTTATAATTTTATGTAAAAAAGCGAAAAAATATTCAAAAACTCTTCTAAAATTAGATTTTTTTTAGACAATTTAGTAACAATTCAGTAATCTACTGCATGGCATCTATTTTCAATTTTTTATGATGTTTTCTTCTTTTAGCATGCATAATACTTTCAATTAAAGCCAAAATAATTCCTAAACCAATAAATATATAAGAACAAAGTGCCATATCGTTGGCAATTTTAGTTAAAACATGATTAATTATTTTAGAAAATTCATCTGATATTACAAGTAAATTTTTAAAATCGATTTTTTCGTAGATTACAAACCTGAGAAATATAAGTATCAAACCACTTGCAAGAATTGGAGCACCTATACAATGAGCTTTCATCAGAATTATAGAAAGTAATAATAATAAACATACCATTAAAAGAGCAATAAAGGCAACATTTAAAATATTATTAAATTTATGAAATACATTAACATGATTATCAACAATATTATAAATATTAACTTCATTTTGATATAACTTAACCATTTCTGAAACAAAAGAATCAATTGCTTCTTGATCAGTTATCTTTAAATTATGTTTAGCTAACGAATCATTAATATTATTAACTAATTTTTCTTTCAATTTACTATCATCAAATTTAATATTACTATCTTTATAAATTTTATCTAAATATTTTTTAACATCATTTTTTATATCTTCTTCTGTAAATAAATCTGTTAATATTTCTTTATCTAAACCTGATGAACGCATATAATCTTCCATATTTTCTAATATTTTATCAGATACTAATTTATAATAGTTATTATTATCAAACGTTTTTAAAACATAATTTTCATTAAAAATAGTCGTTTTTAGAATTATTAAAACAATAAAGATTACTAATAGAATAGTTAAAATAAAACTTAAACTATATCCAATGATTTTTCTAGTTTTATGCATTATCATCACCTACTCTATACGAATAAACCACATATCTTTCTGTTCTTCTTCCAATTACGCCATATCTAATTGGGTAACAAGTATACATAATTAACATTTCTTTTTCATCTTGAATAGGAAAAGCATCAAGGTCCGTTTCTTTAACAACTTTATAACTATCTACTTCATAATTAAAAGTACCATAAGTTGTTTCAAGGGTAATCTTACTTCCTTTAACTAATCTATCTATCTCATGAAAATATCCTTCATTATTATGAGCTGGCATGATAATAGAACCACCTTCACCAGGAAAATAAGAACCGGCATAATGACCTACACCATAACGCATTATTTTTAAACTATCTCCATGATATACAGGTAATTCCAAACCAATCTCTGGTATTTTCATGGTTGCAAATTTACTTCCATAATCAGGATAATATATTAATCTTTTAGTTGCTGTATCTAAACTCGTAGCTGGGCTGTCGCTTGTTTTTCCTCTTCCTTTAACCGATACTATATTAATAATAGATGCATATTTATTAATCGTTTTATCAAAAGCCACATATGTTACAAAGATAAAAATAGCCGTAAAGAAAATAGATATTGCTATTCTACTCACTAGTGCTTTTATAATATATTTCTTTTTCATTAGTCCTTCACCTCATGAAACTAATTATATATTAATATAGCTTAAAATTCAAGAATTATTTTTACCTCTTTTCTTGAAACCTAATATTTTCCTAATTAAAAAACTTTGTAAAAAAATTATTATAATTGAATAAAGAAATTTTTTAAGTCCAAACGAGAAGCCACCCAGTAAAACTAGTAATCCATTAATAATAAAAGTTGATATAGAAATATTTATTTTAAAGTATTTTCCTATTAATAAAGGAAAAACACTTACACCTCCATTAGAAAATCCTAAATAATAGATAATTCCACCAGTTGCCCCACACACTACTCCTGCTAATATAACAAGTAAAAATATTCCAAAACCTTCTATATTTATATTTGGTATAAAACTAGTTAATTTAACAAATAAAGGATAAATGAAGGTTGCTAATACTGTTCCATAAGTTGTATCTTTAGGTAAAGTAAAATAACTAATGATTAGCATAACGATATTTACAATTAAAATAATTAAAGAGGGACTAATTTTTAGCAAATGATTAAAAATAACTGCTACTCCTTGGGTACCACCTACTACTAACTTTAAAGGTTTTAAAATTAAATTAAAGTTTAAAGCAGCTATAAATAAAGCCAAGAATAATAATAAATATTTTTTTAATCGTTTCACTTTATCACCTCAAAAAAAGTAGTATCAAGTACTACTTAACATTATTTTTTAACACACTTTCAATAAATTCATCAAGATATCCATCTAAAACTTTTGAAACATTGGCTGTCTCATAGTTTGTCCTATGATCTTTTATCATCGAATAAGGATGCATTACATAACTTCTAATTTGAGAACCAAACTCTATATTTAAACTTTCTCCTTTGACTCCACTTAAAGTCTCGGCTTGTTTTTCAAGACTTAATTGTTTTAATTTACTCTTTAACATAGCAATTGCTTCTTCCCGATTTTGAATTTGACTTCTTTGATTTTGACATGAAACCACAATTTTTGTTGGTAAATGAGTTATTCGAACTGCACTATCAGTTGTATTTATATGTTGGCCTCCAGCCCCACTACTACGATAAACATCAATTTTTAAATCTTTATCTTGAATTTCAATATCCGATACTTCTGTAAATTCAGGAGTTACATCAACTGACGCAAAGGAAGTATGGCGTTTGTTATTAGCATCAAATGGAGATAAGCGAACTAATCTATGCACACCTTTCTCACATTTTAAATAACCATAAGCATACAAGCCTTCTACTTTTAAAGAAACACTTTTTATCCCGACTTCTTCACCTTCTAAATAGGAAATAACTTCATATTTAAACTTATGTCTTTCAAGATATCTCTGGTACATTCGATATAACATATTAGCCCAATCACAAGCCTCAGTTCCACCAGCCCCAGCATGAATTTCTAAAATACAATTATTTTTATCATATTCAGAATTTAATAAGGTAAACATTTCTAATTCATTTATTTTTTCTTTTAAACTAGATATATCCTGTTCAATTTCATTTTGAGTTTTACTATCATTTTCTAATTCTAATATTTCTATAAGTTCTAAATCATTAGAAATTTTATCTTTTAATTCAATATTATTATGAACAATATCTTTTAAATTATTTATTTCATCCATTGTTTCTTGAACTTTATTTTTATCAAGCCAAAAGTCACTTTGTTTTGTTATATCCTCTAATTCTTTGATTCTGATTTCTTTCGAAGTAATGTCAAAGTAACCTCCATAATTCTTCTTGCTTATTTTTTAATTTATTAAGTTCTACTTTTAATTCTCCTAATTCCATCTTTTTTTCTCCTTTTTGGTATAATTTTAAAATTTTTACTTATATTAATAATGACAATGATTTATTACAATCGTTGTCATTATAAGAACTATTTTAACTTGTATTTCATCAGGTTAATTAGTTCTTTTTTGTATTTGTAGTTTTTGATTTTGTACTTGTTTTCTTGGATGTTGTTTTAGTGCTTTTTGCTTTAGTTGTTTTAGGTTTAGTTTCTTTTTTAGTATCTTCCTCTTTAACTTCTTTTACTGTTTCGATTTGAGTAGGTTCTTCTTTCTTTTCATTTACTACTTCAGCTTCTGGAACAACATCACCATTATCATCTACCATAACAACTTTCGTTCCTGCAATTATATCATGTAACCCTCTTCCATCTTTTTGAAATAATATCATAGCAAAAATTACAATATATAAATACATGAAGATATTAGAAACAATATTTGAACTTGCTATATAAGCCGATTTCGTTAAGAATAAAACTGTTACAACACCAATAATGTTTGATAAGATAGAATCAATTATTAAAGCTCTAATTAAATAGTTATTCATACTTAATTTCTTATCTTGATTAGAAACTATTTTCATTTTCATAATCTTTTTACCAAAAGTTTGACCATTATAATAATATGGTACAACAACAAAGTAAATTATATAGACTACTATTGTTATAGTAGTTAAAGCTACACTTTCTTTACTTATAGTATAACTAACATCATTAAGTTTTTCTAAATAGGCCTCATCATCTATTTTTTTATTAGAATAATCAGATAAAGCATCTCTTAAATCAGCATCAGCCTTTTCATATTCAGAACTTACTGGAATAAGATAGCCAATTAATACTCCAATAAAACTAACTAATAAAACATCAATTAAATAAGCAAGTACTCTTTTATAACTCATAGGTTTCATATAAATTCCTCCTTAAATTTCTTTAATATATTTATTATATCACATAATTTCTTAGTTTGATAGACTTTTTCCTTTACTTGATTAGCATTTTTTAACCCTTTCAAATACCAGGCAATATGATTTCTAATTTCTAAACAAGCAACTTTCTCTGGTTTTATTTTACTTAAATAATCTAAATGTTTTAAACACATATCAATTTTTTCAATAGGTGTTGGCTTTTCTAAAATTGTTCCATCTTTTAAATAAGCATTAATTTCTTTAATTAACCAAGGGTTACCAAGAACACCTCGTCCTATCATGATTAAATCACAGCCTGTTTCATCTAACATGGCTTTGGCTTTATAGATATCTGTTATATCACCATTTCCAATAACTGGTATTTTTACATTTTCTTTAACTTGTTTAATAATGTTCCAATCAGCCTTACCACTATAACCCTGACTACGAGTTCTTGGGTGAACACATATAGCACTGGCTCCAGCCCTTTCACAGATTTTAGCAACTTCAACGGCATTGATACTATTTTTATCCCAACCACTTCGAATTTTAACAGTAACCGGAACGGAAACTGCTTCAACAACCGCCTCTACTATTTCTTTGATTTTTTCAGGATTTTTAAGAAGTCCAGCTCCAGCTTGATTTTTAATAGCAACTTTTGGAACTGGACACCCCATATTAATGTCAATAATATCAGGATGCATTGTTTTTTCTATATATTTAGCAGCTACAACAAAAGATTCTTTATCACTTCCAAAAATTTGTTGCACAATCGGTCTTTCTATTTGTTCCATAAAAAGCATTTCTTTTGTTTTTTCATTTCCATAGTATAAAGCCTTATCACTAACCATTTCAGCATATATTAAAGCACACCCCATTTCTTTAATAATTTTCCTAAATGCACTATTACAAATTCCTGCCATTGGTGCTAAAACGGTTTTTCCATCTATATAAACATTACCAATATACATCTAAATCACCAAACATATTATACATAAAAATCTAAAAAAAGTAAAACTTGTATTTTCTAGAACAAAATTAATCAATAAAATATGTATCATTTTTTTATATTTATTTTAATTTTAGATTGACAACATTGCTACATAATTATATAATTAATCTTGAGATGTAACCTAAAAGTTTAGGTGTTACCTTCAAAACTTTTACTTTATTTATATTTGGTATATAGTTTGGGAGGTGATAATATGGGCAAACTATATATTTCTAAAAAAATAAGCCCCATATCATTAAAGTGGAGTACTTGACTCTTGCTTTTTTGATATTAGTTGTAATACTATTTACTATAATAGCAATTGCAATTATATTATTAAAAAAATAGCACCTAACTTCTCATTTGAAGTTTTGGTGCTAAACCAATATTTTTGGAGATAGCACCTAACATCAGACAATAGGTTATATCTCTTTTTTATTTTATGGCATATCTATTAAAATATACCTTAAAACCTTCTTTAAAAGATTTGTCTATATTATATTATTATTTTAATAACTTGTCAAGCAAGCACTTAAATAATAACTTATATATACGATATAATTGTATCATATTTTAAAATTATTGCAAGTAGTTTAGAAAAAAAAGAACCAAATTGGCTCTTTTTGCTATTGATTTATCCTTATTTGAATAATGGATTATAAATTATTTGGTCAACATAGATTAAATCTGGGTTTGGAATATGATTATATCTTGCGATTTCTTGGTAAGGTACTTCCCATGCTGTTGAGATTAACCATAATGTATCTCCCCAAATAACCTTATAACTTCTTTGATTCTTATCAGTATTGATTGTTGTATTAGCAACCCAAACTGTATAATCTACTTCTTTATCATTCGTGCTATTATCAGCAGTATTATTTGGTATTGTGCTACTACTACTTCCATCAGTTGTTGCATCCCCTGGTGTTTTTTCACCTTCTTGTGTATCAGGTTCTTCTACATTGTCTTTATCTTCGTTGTTATCTCCACAACCTGTACTCAAGAATAAAATTCCACTAAATAAGCATAAAATCAATAGTACCTTGGCATTAATTTTTAAGAATTTCATAAACCCTCCTCTATCATTAATTTCCTATGTACATTTTAATTTTAGCATATAAAAAGACAAATTTCTACAATTTAACACTTATTTTACATTAAAACTAAATTTTTCCTAAAAAAAGGATTAAATTTTTAAAATTTAACCCGTTTTTGTTTATTTATATCATCAATTGTTATCTTACTATTATGAGGCACTGGTTTCCAAGATACATTCTTAAATAAAGCAATATAAGTTGTATATCTACCTACTATATCAAAAATTGGCCATAGTAAACTATTAAGGAATATTTTATGAATTGGCATCTTTTTTATTCTTCTTCTCTCTAAGAATAATATATACCATGGTTCAATTATCTTTTCAATATATGCTCCTATTCGATAGAATAATCGAGCCCAGACACCGATTAAGAAAGTTGTCCATATTGCATTTACACCAGTTGGAATTTGAATTTTAAGACTAAAGAAATGTCTTAATATTTGAGCCAAATAAGTTCCTCCAGCAAAAAAATCTACACTATGAGCACCGGTCGAATAAGCATTTAAAGACCGAAGTATTAAAACTACTAAAATCCATCTAGTTATATTAATTACATTAGTAGGTAATAAATGCATAAAGGTATCAAACATTATAAACCTATCTTTTAAAGCTATTCCAATCTTCTTATACCAAGGATATTTCTTTTCTTCTTTATTCCATTTTACTTTAACAAACTTTCTTCCGAAGAAAATATTTCTAAATAACTTCCAACCAGATTCTTGAAAGTTAATTAATAAACCTTTAGACCATCTTAACTTTTGATTATAAGCAACTTTATAATTAGGAGTTTGTTCATCATAAAATTCAGCATCATTTTGATATGAAATTCGATAACCTTGACTAACGGCATCGGCAGTTAAACCTCTATCTTCAGTTAAAGAAGTATAATGCCAACCATTCTCAACTACTTCACTTGCAAATAAGTATCCCGTTCCTTGAATATTAGTTGCTAATCTTAAGAAAGACCTTGCCCGATGATAAGTTCTAATTGTTCTTAACCAGTGAACTGCAAAACTCATAGTTATCCAGTTTTCATCAATATTTTTGATATTACGGTAAGATGTAATTATCTTTTCTCCACTATCAAAAGCATCATTCATTTTAGAAATATAATCCCGTTTTAATAAGTTATCTGCATCAAAAACAAAATAACCTTCAAAACTTTTTCTTCCATAATCTTCTTCAATTCTATCAAATAAATATTCTAAAGCATAACCTTTCGTTTTATGTTCATTATCAAATCTTTCATAACAAATGCATCCCATATCTCTTGCTATTTTAGCCGTATTATCCGTACAATTATCAGCTACTACAAAGATTGTTAATAAATCTTTTGGATAATCTTGCTTATGAATACTATCAATTAAGTTACCTATTACTTTCTCTTCATTCCTTGCAGCAATAACAATTCCATATTTATGTTTATTTTTAGCTGGTTTAAACTTTCTTGTAAAAAAGATTCCAATTACAAAGAAAACCCCTTGATAAACGACTAAAGCCGGTAATAACCAACCTATAAAGTTGTTTACATCTCTAAAAAATGGATATAAACTTCCTAAAAATCTAACTATATTGTCTAACAAATAAGTAATAAACCCCATTTTGTTCCCTCACTTCTAACATTAACATTATAACACAATGACTAACAAAAAAGAAGAGTTTTTTTATTCCTCTTCTTCATCTTTCTTACTTTTCTTTTTTTCAAGTTCAGGTTCAACATCATTAGCTTCAAGTAATCTAATTAATTCCTCTTTATTTAATTTGGAATATCCTTTGATTTCTTTTTCTTTAGCTAAATCTTTTAATTCATCTAAAGTCATATCTTCAAGAGTTGTATCTTCTGGTAGTTCTTTATGTTCAACTAAATATTCAATTTGTTCTTTAGTCAAAGTTTCTCTTTCAAGTAATGCATCAGCAATTAATTTAACTAAACTAGAATTTTCTTTTAAGATTTCCGTTGCTTTCTTATAACATTCTCCAACAATTTTTCTAATTTCTTCATCAATTTCATGAGCCACGATATCAGAGAAGTTACGACTCTTGTTGTAGTCTCTTCCCAAAAATACTCCTTCAGATTGATGTTCAAGTTGAACTGGTCCTAAATCACTCATACCATATTCAGTTACCATTGATCTAGCAATTTTAGTAGCTTTTTCAAAGTCATTATGAGCACCAGTTGTAATTTCTCCAAAGTTTAATTCCTCTGAAACTCGACCACCTAATAAACCAGTAATTTGTTCTAGTAATTCTCGTTTCGTTTGAGTATACTTTTCTTCTTTTGGAACCATCATGGCATATCCACCAGCATAACTTCTTGGAATAATTGTTACTTTTTGAACAACATTAGCTGAATTTAATTTTAATCCTAATACAACGTGTCCAGCTTCATGATAAGCCACAAGTCTTTTTTCATCTTCAGTATATTTCTTACTCTTTTTAGCAGGTCCCATCAATACTCTATCAGTTGCTTCATCGATTTCACTCATCGTAATCACATCTTTATTTCTTCTTACGGCAAGTAAAGCAGCTTCATTTAATAAGTTTTCAAGGTCAGCTCCTGAAAAGCCTGGGGTTCTTTTAGCAAGATTTCCTAAAGTTACATTTTTATCTAAAATCTTATTTCTAGCATGAACATCTAATATTTCTTCTCTAGCTTTAACATCTGGTAAGTTAACTGTTACTTGTCTATCGAATCTTCCTGGTCGAAGTAAGGCAGGGTCTAAAACATCAGCTCTATTAGTTGCTGCTATAATGATAATTCCTTCATTAGCACCAAAACCATCCATTTCAGTTAATAATTGGTTCAAAGTTTGTTCCCTTTCATCATGTCCTCCACCTAAACCTGTTCCTCTTTGACGACCAACGGCATCAATTTCATCTATAAAGATTAAACAAGGAGCATTATGTTTTGCTTGTTTAAACATATCTCTTACACGACTAGCACCAACACCAACAAATAATTCTACGAAATCAGAACCACTTATATAATAGAATGGTACATTAGCTTCTCCAGCTACAGCTCTTGCAAGTAAAGTTTTACCTGTTCCTGGAGGTCCTACTAATAAAACACCTTTAGGTATTCTAGCTCCAAGTTTTTGAAATCTTTTTGGATTTTTTAAGAAATCGATTAATTCTTTTAATTCTTCTTTTTCTTCTTTTAATCCCGCAACATCATTAAATGTTACTTTCTTCTGACTGTCATCTAATTTAGCCCTACTTTTACCAAAATCAAATGATTTATTATTACCACCTATTTGTTTAGAAACAACAAAAATCATCAAAGCTACAATTATTGCAATAGGTAAAAAATTAAGAATTGCAACTAACCACATACTACTATTTGGATCACTTTTTGCATCCATCTTAAAATCGTATTTATCATTAGCTTCCGTTATTTGCTTCATTACTTCTTCTGATAATGGTACTTTAACTGTAAATGTTTCTTTTTCTTCATAATCTTTTAATTTACCTTTTACATCATATACTCCACCATCAATACTAGGTACAATTGTTAACTCACTTATTTTATTATTATTAAGGTCTGATATAAATTCATCATAAGTTAACTCATGTGTCTTTACATTAAATACATTAAAACAATAAACTATAATAAGCATTAAAACAAGTAATACAACATAAGGTATTATTCCTTTTCTTATATCTTTTTTATTCATAAAATATTCCTCCTCACAAACATTTAATTATTATATCACACTTTTCTCTATTTTGACTATCTAATTTTGATTTTTTTAATTTAGGAACCCAAATTACTTTATCATCACTAGTTACTACTACGGGATAACTTCCTCTTTCATCTCGACTTATTTTTTTATCAATAAAAATATCACTTACTTTTTTATAACCATTAGTCCCTTTTAATTCTATCGTATCACCATCTTTTTTATTCCTTACATATAAAGGTAATTTAACTAAAGTACTATCTAAATAAAGAGTATCATTTCCTTTTTCATTACCTTCATAATTAATAAACTTCATACCATTAGGAATAACTAAACCATTCTTTAATTCTAATTTATATTCAGTTTTTGCTTTTGTTTCCTTTTTAAATACTAAATAATCATAATCAACAAAAGCCATAATACCACCTGGTAAATTTATCTTACTACCACTTTTATTTTTCTTAATTAATTCTAGAATTATCTCAATATGTTTACTTTCAACCTTACTTAAATTAGCATAAAGGGTTGTTAATATTCTTTCTAATAATAGTCTTTGTAAAAAAACATCAAGTTCACTAAATAAAGATATATCTATTTTTCCTTCCTGGTAAATATTATTATAAGCATTATCTAAAACTTTTTCAATATAATTATTACAATCATTAATTAAATTACTAAATTTTAAAAATTTCAAATGAACATTTTTATTTTCTTCTTTAAGAAATGGTAAGACTTGATGCCTGTATCTATTTCTTGTATATTTATCTGAAAAATTACTTTTATCAATTCGATATGGTATATCATTAGCTTTATCAAAATTTTCAATTGCATCTTTTGTTAAGTATAGTAAAGGTCTTACAATTAAATAGTTTTCCATTTGAGTTATAAGTGATATTCCTTTATATCCTCCTAAAGTAGAACCTCTAACTAAACGCATTAAAATGGTTTCAACTAAATCATCTCCATGATGAGCTGTCATTAAATAAGGAGCCTCATATTTGTTTACTAAATCTTGATAAAATTTATACCTAATTTTTCTAGCCTCTTGATGAAAATTATCACTTCCATATTTTTCAATTTTCATACTTTCAAAGATTATATTTTGAGATTTACAATATTCTTTTAAAAATTGTTCTTCTTCCACACTTTCTTCTCTTTTATTATGATTTATATGGGCAACAATTATTGTAAAACCAAGTTTTTCTCGAAGTTTTAAAAGTATAGCTAAAAGACACATAGAATCAGGACCACTACTAACCCCTATTACTACCTTATCTTCTTTATTTAATTTAATCTTATTTTCTAATAAGTCAATAACTAAATCCATCAATTTCACCTTTGTTATGTATTTTACTAAACTTAAAAGAATTTATCAAGTGTATTCACGAAAAATACATAAATTAGATTGATCTTATTAAATTTTTCTTTAAAATGTCCTATTAAATGTCACTATAAATGTCACTATAAATGTCACTATAAATGTCACTATAAATGTCACTATAAATGTCACTATAAATGTCACTATAAAT
>CANQJD010000045.1 GCA_947624175.1 uncultured Bacilli bacterium | reverse complement strand
TTGACTTAAAAAGATGAATTTGTGGATAACTTTTTCATCTTTTTTCTTGTCAAGTATTTTTTTCACCGAAACTCAAATCAAGATATCCTAAAAAGTAATAGAAAAATAAAGGAAGTAGTGTTATAATAAAAATAGGTGGTAGAATGCAAGATACGGAAACTTTAAAAATAACAGATAGTTTAGGTAATGTTAAAGAATATAAGATACTTTATACTTTTAAAAAACAATCTAATAATAAAAACTATATAATTTATACTGATAATACTAGAGATAATTTAGGTAATCTTAATATCTATGCTTCAATCTTTTATCCTGATGATAATACTAAATTAGAAGAAATTGAAAGTGAAGAAGATTGGAATATTGTAGAAAAAATTTTAACAAAGGACTACAAAGATGAAAAATGATTTATTATTAGCTACTAAAGATGGTTTAATTTATGTATCCCATTTTGTTAAAGAAAAACAAATGGCTTATAAATTAAATAAGAAATATAGTCCTAAAGATGTAAGTAAAGTTGAAGTACCACCTAGAATAATAAGTTCAATGGATATTGACTTAGATGAGATAGCAAGAAGAAATTTTGGAGAAGTTTTAGTCTATTTTACAAGAGTTTTAGAAAGTAACTTTTTAAATATTGACTTAGCATATTTCTATCACAATATAAAAACTTTAAGTATTGATGATTTAAAAGATAAAATGCAAAAAGATACCGTTTTAGCTGAATACTTAATAGATGAAAACAAGATAATTCTTTATGATGATTATTTAAAAGCAATTTATCATGAGTTATTTCATATGGCAAGTAGCATTACTCGAAATGGAAAATTTTATGCTGGATTTAGTCAAGGGTTAACTAAAAATAATGTTGGTTATGGATTAAATGAAGGATACACAGAACTTTTATATCGAAGGTATTTTAGAGATGTTAGTACTTTTGTAGATGCTTATAATGAAGAAATGAAAATAGCAAGTTACTTAGAAAAAATTGTTGGTAGAAGAAAAATGGAATCTTTGTATTTAAGAGCTGATTTAATGGGATTACTTAAAGAAATGCGAAAGTATTTAAAAGGTGATGAATTATTTGATATAATTTCTAAAATAGAAAAAGTTAGTTATTTAAGTAGTGCTTTAAATAAATATGAGTCTAAAAACTTTTCACCAGAACTTTATTTAGATTATTTAAGAAGTATTTATATTTTAATATTTAAGGCATATGTTAGAAAACTAAAAAAAGAATATAAAAAGAATTGGATGAGTAATGAAGTTTTAGGAAGAAGAATAGATGAATTTTTAGAAGAAAATCAAATAGGAGTAGATTTAGGTGAACATTATTATCCATTTGTAGATAGATATGATTTTGTTTCTATTTTTAATGAATATTTTGAAGATGTAGGAATTTATTTAAAGGGTTCTAAAGAAGGAAAATAATATGTAAAATAAATGTGTACTTTTTGTGAAATTTTGCCAATTAATCTTTTTAAGGTATAAAATATCAAAAAAGTATGCTATAATGTTTAAGTACAGAGTAGTAGGTGAGATAATGGAATTTATAAGATTTAATAATGTTACAAAACAATACAAGAATGGTGTTGTTGCAATATATGATTTAAATTTAAGTATTGAAAAAGGTGATTTTTGTTTCATCATTGGTGGATCTGGTTCTGGTAAATCAACTTTAATAAAAATGCTTTATCGAGAAGAAAAACCAACTCGTGGGGAAATTATAATAGGTGGGTTGAAGGTTAATAAATTAAGAAATGCTAATGTTTATAAATTAAGAAGAAAGTTAGGAATAGTGTTCCAAGATTATAGATTACTTCCTAAATCTAATGTATATGAAAATGTAGCATTTGCCCTTGAAGCAATTGGTGCTAAGAAAAAAGAGATTAGACCAAAGGTTTTGAAGGCTTTGGAGCTTGTTGGATTAAAGAGTAAATTAAGAGATTATCCTGATAATTTATCAGGTGGAGAACAACAAAGAGTAGCAATTGCAAGAGCAATCGTTAATGAGCCTAAACTTTTAATATGTGATGAACCAACCGGAAATCTTGACCCAGTTATGAGTATGGAAATTGTTGATTTACTAGAAGAAATCAATAAAAAAGAAGGAACAACTGTTGTTATGGTAACTCATGATAAAGTTATTGTTGATAAAAAGAAAAAACATGTAATAGCCCTTAAGGAAGGACATTTATATAAGGATTATAAGGAGGGTGAGTACATAGATGAGATTCTTTAGAATAGTAGGTCGAAGTATAAGAGATGCTTTTAAAAGTGTTGGAAGAAATTTCTCTTTATCACTTGCTAGTATTTCATGTATTATTGTTACTCTAGTAATTGTAGCACTTTCAATTGTTATTACTTATAATGTAGATAATTTTACTTCAGAATTAAAAAAAGATTTAACAATCGTAGCCTTTGTTTCAAATGAAGCAGATAAGGCTGATGTTGATAAATTAAAAACAGATATTCAAGAAATTAGTAATGTTGAAAAAGTAACATTTAAAAGTAAAAGTGATATTAAAGATGAAATGATGAAGGAAGATGAAGCCTTTGAAAATGTTATGAAACAATGGGATGAAGAAGAGAATCCTTTGCAAAATACATATTTAATTAAAGTTAAAGATATTGAAAAAATAAGTGAAACAGCAACTGCTATTAATAACTTATCAGCTATAGATACGGTTAAGTATGGTGAAGGAATGGTTGATCAATTAGTAACGGTTTTCAAAACTGCTCAAAAGGTTTCTATCGTTGCAGTTATTGCCCTTGTATTAATGACAATGTTTTTGATTGTTAATACGATTAAGTTAACAATTTTCTCAAGAAAAAGAGAGATTTCAATCATGCGACTTGTTGGAGCAAGTAACTTTGCAATTAAAATTCCATTTGTGGTTGAAGGAATGATTTTAGGTTTTCTTGGTTCATTAGTACCAGTTGGATTATTAATTTATGGTTATAAATCTTTATATAATTATTTTGGTGGTAGATTATTTACTGATATTATTAAACTTGTAAAACCAGAACCATTTATCTATTATGCAGCAGGGATTGTTGTTGTAATTGGTATAATAGTTGGTATGATTGGTAGTGGTCGTGCTGTAAGAAAGTATTTAAAGGTATAGATTTACTTTTTATAAGTAAATCTCTTTTAATAGTAAAAAAGATATACTTTTTATATAACTAATGAAAGATGAGGTGTTTTTATGGCTCGAAGTTTTATTAAAAAAATTCAAGATAATTTTCAATATGATAAAAAAATGTATAATGAATTTGTACAAAAGTACGGATTTACTTTGCCTAAGTTTTTATTTACTAAGTCATATTTAAATATATTTTATGATACAAATGAAGATGTTGTTCTTGAAAGATTATCAAGGTTAAAGGATTTTTCTGAAGTTGAGATAGAAAAAATTTTGAAATTAATAAAAGAATATCCTATATTAGTTAAGTCTCCTAATTATAGATGGTGGTTTAATGATAAATATCTTCATACATTTATATCAGATTATTCTAAAAATTTTGATGTGATTAACAAAATATTGGAGTTAGATTTGGTAGATTTTTATATTAAGTTTAGTAATTTACTTAAGTATTATACAATAAATTCAATATGTGATAAAGTTTCTAAAAATTTAGTTTATGGTAAAAAATTATTAGAAAAAATGCCCGTAACAAAAAATGCTATGTTGTGTTTAATAAATAATTATGATACAATGATAAAAATATTAAAACAAAAATATCCAAACGAAGATTTAGTTTTAAATAATTTTTTAGATAATGAAAATTTTAAAACTTTTTATAGTAAAAATTATGATAAGAATGAGTATTTTCATTTAATAATATCTCAATTGAAAGATTTTGATGATATAGAATATATTGAAAATATATTTGAGATATTAAAACATGATAATGTTATATCAATGTTAGAATTGGATAAAAAAACATTGATTGAAAAGTTAGTTACTGATAAAGATTTTTATCAAAATATGATTTTTTTGACAAAAGAAGTCTTTTATTGGAAGAGATTGGAAATAGGAAAAAATAAATTCATTAATCCAACAAGGTTCTTTAATAGTATTTTTTTATCATTAGATGATGTTAATTCTATGAAACGCTTGTTTCAAAAAATGATTTTTTTTGCTGATTATTTGCTTCAGATACCTTATGAAGAAATCGAAGATGATTATATAAAAGATTGTTATGTAAGGATTGTAAATATATTTAATTCTAATGATATTAATTATGTTAGAGATGCAATTATAAAATTTAATAATGAATATGATATTTTTGAAAGAGAAAAACGTATAGATAGTTATATTGTTGAAAAAGGTTTTCAAAAAATATCTGAAAATTTAAAAGATATTGATGAACGAGATGATATTAGAAAAACAACTGCATTTTATGAAGGTCATGAGATACCAATTTATCATTTAGAGGGGCAAGATTTTAATCTCTTAATTCATTATTCAAAAGATTATCAAGATTGGAAAAAAGATTATGGAAATTCTTTTTCTACAAGTATTATCCATGAAAGACATAATGCTTCTTTTCGTTCTTATAAAGGAAATTTTGAAGTATCTGGTAATTATTGTACTTTTGCCTTTAAAATGCCTGATTATCATGATATTCATGAAATTTCATTATATGATGCTGGTACTACCCGTTATCAAATTTATGATGATCTTTATCCAGATAGTTTAGTAGTTATGCAAAAAATATTAAATAGAGATTATCTTATAAAAAAACATAATGAATTACATATAGATACAAAAGTTAATGGAGAAAAAAGACTACCCTCATTTATAATATGTAATGAACAAAATTCATCTGTTTATAGAATAGCTGCTGAATTTAATATTGGTATAATATTAATTAATCGTAAAAAATATCAAGAACGATTTACTAATGAATATTTATTTTGGAGTGAAAAATTAAGAAATACTACTGATGAAAAAGAAATTTTATCAATATTAAATAAAATGAGTTTGAATCTTGATACCACTTTATTATGGAGTGGAGACATAGATATAAGTAAAGACTATGAAATAATTTTTAATTGTTTAAGTAAACTTTCTGATAATATAAATGTGGATAATTATAAAGAATTTTTATTATTAATATTTGAATATGAACAGGCTCAAACATTATTGCAAAATAACTTTAATAGTGTAGATAGAATGTATGAATGTTGTCTTTCCAATATAGAACAGTCTTTTACATCCAGTTTTATACAAAAAATGCTTAAAGATGTTCCAGAATTTAAGTTTCTTCTTGATAAAATATTGAAAAATTGTTGTTTAATTTGCTATCAAGAAAAAAACTTATCAAATGAAGAAAGTATAATAAAAAGGTGAATATCAAATAAATCCGCTATAGTTTCAACAAATTTTAGTAAATTGTCATTTTAAAAATAAATTAGCACTCTCTATTGACAAGTGCTAATTTTTGAGTATAATAAGTATTGAAATATGAATTTTAGTCATATTATAAAAGGAGAGTGATTAAGATGTATCCAAATAATAATGAAGAAAATGAAAATGTTTTAGAAAAATATGGTCGTGATATAACTCTTGATGCTAAAAATGGAAAAATTGACCCAGTTATAGGAAGAGATGAAGAAATTCGGGGAATAACTAGAATTCTATCAAGAAAAACAAAGAATAATCCGGTTTTAATAGGAGAACCAGGTGTTGGTAAAACAGCAATTGTTGAAGGACTTGCTAATAGAATTGTAGCTGGTGATGTTCCAAATAGTTTAAAAGATAAAGAAATTTGGGAGTTAGACCTTGCAAGTTTAATTGCTGGTGCTAAATATCGAGGAGAATTTGAGGAAAGACTTAAAAATGTTTTAAATGAAATTAAGAAAAGTGAAGGTAATATCATCATGTTTATTGATGAAATTCATATGATAGTTGGAAATGGTGCTGAAGGAGCGATGGATACTTCTAATATCTTAAAACCAATGCTTGCAAGAGGAGAAATTCATGTAATTGGTGCAACAACTTTAAATGAATATCGAAAATATATTGAAAAAGATGGTGCATTAGAAAGAAGATTTCAAAAGATTAAAGTATCAGAACCTACTGTTTTAGATACGATTACCATTCTTCGTGGTTTAAAAGAAAGATTTGAAATTCATCATGGTGTATCAATTACTGATAAAGCCCTTATTTCAGCTGCTACTTTATCAAATCGTTATATAACAGATAGGTATTTACCAGATAAAGCCATTGATTTAGTAGATGAAGCCTGTGCTACGATTAGAGTTCAAATGGACTCAGTTCCAATTGAACTTGATACAGTAACTAGAAATATTTTATCTTTAGAAATTGAAAAACAAGCCATTAAAAAAGAAAAAGATGAGATATCTAAAAGACGACTTGAAGAAATTGAGAAAGAACTTACCAAATTAAGAGGCGAGGAAGCTGAACTTAAAGATGCTTGGAATCGAGAAAAAGAATTAAATGATAAAATTAAGGCTAAAAAGAAAGAGTTAGAAAATGCAAGATTCACATTACAAACGGCTGAAAATAGATATGATTTAGAAACGGCTGCAAGATACAGACATGGTGAAATACCAAGACTTGAAAAAGAACTAGAAGAATTAAATAAAGTTGAAAAAAATCGTATACTAAGTGATACAGTTAATGAAGAAGATATTGCTTATGTTATTTCTAAATTAACAAATATTCCTTTAACGAAACTGGTTTCAAGTGAAAAAGAAAAATTATTAGGATTATATGATAACATGAAGAAAAATGTTATGGGACAAGATGAAGCTTTAAAATTAGTTTCTGATTGTATTTTAAAAAGTAGGAGTGGAATTAAAGATCCAAATCGTCCGATTGGTTCATTTATCTTTTTAGGACCAACCGGAGTTGGTAAAACAGAAGTTGCTAAAACACTTGCTTATGAATTATTTGATGATAAACGTCATATGGTTCGAATTGATATGAGTGAGTATATGGAAAAGTTTAGTGTTTCAAGACTTATTGGTTCTCCTCCTGGATATGTTGGGTATGAAGAAGGTGGAGAGTTAACTGAAGCGGTTCGAAGAAATCCATATAGTATTGTTCTATTTGATGAAATCGAAAAAGCCCATCCCGAAGTTTTAAACCTATTACTTCAAATTCTAGATGATGGTAGAATAACAGATTCAAATGGTCGTACAGTTGACTTTAAAAATACAATTATCATTATGACTAGTAACTTAGGAAGTGAATATGCTCTAAATAATGATAATGATTCCGTTATGAAAGAATTAAGAGAAACTTTTAGACCGGAATTTATTAACCGAATTGATGAAATAGTAATTTTTAAACCTTTAACAAAAGATGTAATATATCAAGTTTTAGATAAAATAATTAAAGAAATAGAAGATAGACTTGCTGATAAAAACATTAAATTAAAATTAACTAAAGAAGCTAAAGATTATTTAGTAGAAATTGGTTATGATGTTAATTATGGAGCTCGACCTTTAAAAAGAGTTGTTTCTAAAACTTTAGAAATTCTACTTGCTAATGCTTTAATAAGTGGTGAGATTAGTTATGGAGAAGAAGTAACATTTGATTTTAGAGATAATCAGTTAGTTATAAGATAATAATTAAAAGACAATAAATGATTTATTCAAATATTGTCTTTTTGTAACCAATAAAAAGAACGAGGTATGAGCTTTAGCACCATAGCAAGTTACCTTATATAATTGAAATAGATACTCCGACCGGTCTTCTGAATCATCAATGAGTCGGTTTGTAGAGTAATCTGTTTCTATTAAAAAGTATCATAAAATACTTAATAAGTCAAATGTTTTATGAGATTTTCTATAAAGTTTATTTCTTTAATTTTTTAATTAATTTTTCATGAATTGGTCTAATAAAATCACACATTGTTTCGTTAGTTGCCTCTTCAAAAGGTATCCATTTAACACCTTTAGATTCATCTTCTCTATATACAAGTGGAATTTTATCATCAGCTTCCATTAAATATAATATATCTAAATGAAGATGGGCTGAAACATATTTTCCATGCTTGATATGTCCTTTTACAGGTGCAGAATGAATAGAGAAAATATTTTTATCTAAAACAGTAGCTTTTAATCCAGTTTCTTCTAGAACTTCACGGATAGCAACTCCTAATAAATCCGATTCTCCATCAGCATGACCTCCAGGATAAATCCATCCATCATTTATATTATGATAAACAACAATCATTTTCGTTCTCTCTTTATTTACAACAAAGGCTGATGCTGAAAAATGGCCAAAGATATTGTCTCTGGTTAAAACATCATCAAAAGAATTGATAAACTTTAAAAATTGTTCTTTATCTCTTTCCTCTTGTTCATTAAATGGTATATATTTTTCTAATTCTTCTTTTAAATTCATTTTACACCTCTTAATAAGTATAGCATAAATTTTTTTCAAATAATTAAAAAATGTCAAGTTATTGTCTTTTTCTTGATTATTTATATGTATATCATTATAATATTGAATATGGAGGATATTATGAGTTTACATTTTGATGAAAAAGAATTAATAGAAAAATTAGGAGATAATAATTCAAGATTTAAAATTAATCGTGAAGAAAGTACAAAGATGACAGGATATGCTTCCGTTGATAAGCCATGGATGAAATGGCATCAACCTATACCAAAATCAGCTCAAGAATTGTATGAGACAGCAACAACTTTCTATGATTATTTTAAAAAAAATATTTCACAATATGATATTGATAAAAAATTTATTGAGTATAATGGGCATGAATATACAAGGTTAGATATAGAAAAGGAAATCGAAAAGCATGTTTTAATGTTTAGTAATCTTGGCATTAGAAGAGGTGATACAGTATCATTTATGATGCTAAATGTTCCAGAAATAGTTTATATGTTTTTAGCATTAAATAAAATTGGAGCAGTTGCAAATTTAATTAAATTTGATGAATCTCCCAATAGAATTAATCATATGATTGAATTAACAAAATCAAAATATTTTTTTGTATCAGAGGTTCCTTTTATGGTTCAAAGTGCCTTAGATTCTTTGCAATATAAAAATAGTTTAGAAAAAATAATTACAGTTCCATTGGTAGATGGAATGCAAGAGGCAAATAATATAACTAACGAAAAATTAATGAATTATTCAACCTATAAAAAAAATAATTTAAAACCAATATCTGTTGAATTAAGTGAAGGTCAAGATACAGATAGTGCTGTAATAGTTTATACAGGAGGTTCAACAGGAACACCAAAAGGAGTTAATTTAACAAACCATAACCTAAAATCTATGGCATATGGAATGAAATATAGTAATTATGGTTTTACTTCGAATAAAAAATCAATGAATATATTACCACCTGCTATTGCTTATTATTTAAATGCAACGGCTGGTCTTATGATTTGTGGACTTGAAGTTACTTTTATACCTAATTTTGAAATTAAAGATTATCCAAATTTAGTTAATAAATATAGACCTAATATGATATTTGCTGGACCAGTTCTTTTGAAATCTCTACAATATTCAGAAATTAATGATTATAGCTTTTTAACTGATCCAATGAGTGGTGGGGATAAATATTATGAATCAGAAGAGGCTGAATTTGATGAAATAATGTCTAAAAGAGGAGCAGGACCAGCAAGACAAGGATATGGTGCTAGTGAGGAAACAGCAATTGCAACATGTAATCCTCTTAATGCTAAAAAATTAGGCAGTATTGGTATTCCTATGCATAATGTTACTGTTTCTATATTTGAATATGGAACTGATAAAGAATTAAAATATACATCAAAAGAAGAAGGGGAAATTTGTATAACTGGTCCAACTGTTATGAAAGAATATCTTGATAATCCAGTTGAAACAAATGCAGTTTTAAAAAGACATAGAGACGGTTTGATTTGGGCTCATACTGATGATTTGGGAATTCTCGATGAAGATGGATTTTTGTTTCATAGAGGTAGAGCAAAAAGAATGTTAACAAGATCTGGTGCCAAAGTTTGGCTATCTTCAATCGAAGAAGAAGTTAAAAGTCTTGGAATTATTACAGATTGCTGTGCAACTAAGTTGAATGATGATTTAGAAAGAGAAGTTCCAGTCTTAAGCATTGTTTTGAAAGAAAATAGTAATGTAGAAGAAATTGTTAATCAATTAGATAATCATATAAGTTTACACTTTCCTGATACATATGTGCCAAAATATTATGTAATTAGAGAAAGTTTGCCTTATTCAGCAACCAATAGGAAGATGGACTTTAAAACTTTAGAAAATGAAAATATCTTAGATACTGATAATTTTGAGATAATTGGCAAAATAATCAGACCTAAACATAAAAAATTAGTAAAAGAATATTAGTTTTTTCTAATATTCTTTTAAAGTTGTCTTGAAGAATTGTTATAAATGCTTTATAATATTATTAGAAAATAAGGTGAAGTTTATGGAAAGTTTTTATTTTACTCTTACAAGTTTAGCATTTTTAGTATTACTTATGTTTATTTATTTTCCTAAAAAGAAAATAAAATCTTTAGAAAATAAGATTTATTCGATTATAATACTTTCAACATTGTTTGCTAGTTTAGTTGAAGTATATTCATTTATTTTAGTTACTAATGGAATAGAGTCTTATAATTATCTTTATCTTTTTACGATGAAAATTCTCTTTTTTGGATTTTTAGCATGGATATATTATTTTACAATTTATATATTAGTAATTGCTATGAATAACGATAATAATAAAACAAATAAAATAGTTAAAAATTCTATTTTAATTTTTATATTAGTTTTACTTGTTGTTTTAATATTGCCGATAGATGTAAATGAAGTTAATGGTATGAAGATTCCTTATGGACCAGCTGTAAATGTAATTTATATTTTTTCTATTGTTTGTATATTAGTTATGTTAGGGGCATTTTTTAAGAATATTAAAAATTATAAAAACAAAAAATATATTCCTCTATATTTATTAGTTGTTATGTTTGGAATTTTAGTTGTTATTCAGAAACTATTTCCTTCACTTTTAATTGTTAATGCAGTATTTATTTTTGTAACATTTGTAATGTATTTTACAATTGAAAACCCAGATGTTAAAATGATAACGGAATTAAATAAAAATAGATTACTAGTTAATCAAACTAATGAGGAAAAATCAAACTTCTTGTTCCTAGCTTCTAATCAAATAAAAGAACCTATTAAAAAAATTCAAGAAATATCTCAAGATACTGAAGATATTAAAGATATAGAAACTTATCAAGAACTAGTTAAAGAAATAAATAACTTATCTCATTCCTTATCTTTTCAAGTTGAAAATGTTATGGATATGTCAACTTTAAGTAATGTTAATATTAAAGTAATTGAAAATAAATATAATTTACCTAATTTAATTGAAAAACTTCGAATTCAAAAAGAAAAAAATGTTCATGACAATGTTGAATTTCGGGTTAATATCAGTGAAAATATTCCTGAATATTTATATGGAGATTCTAAATTATTAGAACAAGTTATCTCTTCGGTTTTAAACAATGCTATTAAATATACAAATCAAGGCTTTATTGAATTAAATATTAATACGATTTATAAGTATGATATGTGTCGTCTTATGATAGATGTTGCTGATTCCGGACTTGGAATGTCAATTGATAAAGTTAATGATTTATTAATGTTAGATGAACCTTTAGAAGAAAAAGAAGAAAGGCGTCTTGAAACAGGCGATGTTGATATTAATACCATTAAGAAGATAGTTTCTAAAATGGGCGGGTATTTTACAATTAAGAGTGAAATAGGAAGAGGAACTGAAATCAAGATAGTAATCGACCAAAAAATAGATATAACTGATGATATTGTTCTTGATAAATATTTAAAAAAAGATAAAGTTTTAGTAGCCTCAAATGATATGAAATTTATTAAAAGTATAACTAAATTACTTCAAAATAAGGGTTTAGAAGTAGAAACTTCTATTTATGCTAATGATGTATTAGATAGAATAAGAATTAAAGAAGAATTTTCATATATATTAATAGATGATATGTTAGATAAAAGAGCGCTTGAAGTTTTAAAAGAGTTAAAGAAAGATACTAAATTTAAAATACCTGTTATTGTTATGTTAGATAAAGATACCGAATTTATTAAAGAACATTTTGTTGAAGATGGTTTTAGTGATTATTTAATAAAAAATGAATTAGCAAGTGAAATAGAAAGAATTTTTTAAAAATTAGTTGCATTATAGTTAAAAATGTGATAATATGAATACATGAAGGGATACTTCATATAATAAAAAAGGATATACCCAATTGTCACAGGTTAGGTACTATTCCAAGTTTGTTGGAGGCACACTAGCGATAGACTAACGTTAGTGTGCCATTTACTTTATCGCAAAAGCGATAGTGCTAGGAACAAAAGTCCTAGAAGTAGTAAAATTACTACTTGTAAAAACAAGGTATTTTTTAGCATAATACCAAGCCTCCTTTACAGAAAGATTTTTAGATTGTAATAACTAGGTGATTTATAAACAGTCTATAAAGGAACAGTACCTAACGAATTAGGATATCCATAATTAATTATATACCGATGAGATATTAAAAACAAGAATAAATAAATAAAAAGTAATAAAAAAATATCATAATTGTAATAATTGAGTTATAATAAGTAACTCATTTTTTCTTGTATAATAAGAAAGTGCGGTAGAAAAAGGTAGTATAATTTAGTATCAAATACAATACAAAAATCAAGACTATAAAATC
>CANQJD010000044.1 GCA_947624175.1 uncultured Bacilli bacterium | reverse complement strand
AATTTAAAACACTGCATTCCCTTTTACTATAAAGGTTTGCAGTGTTTTTTATATCTAATTATCTACGGAAGTCGGGATTAAAAAATTTAATTAATTGTCATCATATTATAAAATAGTATTAAAAAATTTAAAAAAACCGAAACTCAAGTTAAAGTACCATTTACTTTTTTTCTTATAATGCTATAATTATTTTAGAAAGGAAATACTAAGATGAAAGAAAAAATTAAAAAGTATAAAGTTTTAATAATTATCATTGTTGCATTTTTTATTATAAGTTTAACTGGATATTATTTCATGTATATGCAAAGAGTAAATCAAACTTTTTATCCTATAATTGATATAATGAAAGATTCCAATGTTATCAAAGATAATTTTGGTGAAGTTAAAAAAGTTAAATATAATAATTTCTTAAAATGGATAAGTAATAAGAATGGTGAAGAATGTGTAGAAGTTAAACTTATAACTAAAGATAATAAGAAATATAATATCTGTGTTGCTCTTGATAAAGATAATCATTATAAATCAATAACTGGTTATATTTATAATAATCAAAAATATGAAGAAACCAAAGAACTAGAATACAAATAATCTAAATTTAAAACCCGCAAATGCGAGTTTTATTTATTATAAAAGTAATCAAACTTATGTATTTCTAATTTTTTATCTGATATATCATACTTCATAGCATAAACTTCATAGTTACCTGCTATCTCTGGTAAAGTATTATATTGATTTATTGTTTTAATATAAATAGAAAAATAAGCATCATAATCTGAATAAAGAGTTGAAGGAATAAAAATCTTTAATTCAGATTTAATATTATTACTTAAAATCCAATTTGGATTATTTTCAATACTATTAACTAAACTTTCTACATTTTCTTTATCATAGTAAGCATTTATAATTGTATAATTAGTTTTATCTGAATCAAAATAAGTTCCCCAATTTATAATTTCTAGTTCCCCATTGCTAGGAAGACTAGCATCTATTATATTACTATACCTATCTATTTTACTATAATCTTCTGAAAAGGTTGGAATAAAACAAAATGAACCATATATTAGTAAATAAGCTCCTATAATAAAACCACCAACAATATTTTTAGTACATTTAAAACCTGCTTTTTTATATTTAAAGCCAAGAATAATTGACAAAATTGGAATTGGTAATAAACACCAAAATACCCAGGTATTTTTAGTAAAATTAAAACCATGTTGAGGATTTATCTTATTAACAACTGAAACTAAAGCCAATCCTCCCCATAAACACAAAATAGTAATAATAAACAAGATAATCATAAATGTTTTTATAAAATGAGAATCATGATATTTTTTAACTCCCTTAAATTTAGAAGTTTCTCCAAGATGATTTTCTAAATCTGCAAATTTTTCTCTAATAAAATTTATTAGTTCTAAACTACATCTATTTTTTTGAATAAATATTACAGTTTTATGTTTACTATCTTTTAAATAAAAATTGGTATCTGTTTCTATTATTTTAACAATATCATTATAGTAAAACTTAACAACTGTATTTCCTCTAGTTCTAGTAAGATAATCATCAAAAAACTCTGTATATATTTCTTTACTCAATCCATCCTTTTTAATTTGATTATTAATAACTTTTTCAACATAATATCCTAATGCTAATTTACAAAAAATTAAATGAAATATTTCAAATATTATAAATATGATGAGTGCAACCATTACATTTTTAAAGAAAACTGCAATTAAGACAAAAATTATTAAATCACATAATGTCATGAGAATAACACAAGATAAATATGTTATTTTACCTAATTCTGGAAAATATTTTAGAGCTATCTTATTTTCATAACCATCAACTATACTTTCACAAGTATACAAACATTCATCTTTGTTCTTTTTCTTATTATCTTTTTTTATAACAACCTTTTCTTCCTTTTTAGTAAGATAATTAATCTCTTTAACTTTTTCACTCTCTTCTGGAATATCTATTTCAGGCTTATTTCTTTTTTCAGTTAAAGAATTAACTCTTTCAAGTTTTGATTGCCTATTTTTTTGAACTTTTCTAACAATTAAAATAATTATCAAAGATATTAAAAACCATAAAAATAATATAACAATATTCCCACCTATAAAATCTCCTATAGTTAAAGGATCTTCCTCATCTGGAAAGATAAGGGCAAGAAAAGAAAGTACTAGCCAAGTCATAGAAGGAATTGCAAATACTTCAAAAAAAAGTTTAGTTTTAAAAAGATTTTTTTCATTTTTCATATTAAATACCTCTTAATATTTTCTATAATTTAATTATATCATTTTCATTTAAAATAGCAAACAAAAAATAACTTATATTTTATTCATAAGTTACTTTTTAAATAGTTTCTTTATTTTAGATAATACTTTTTCATTATTATTTTCTATATTACTTTCAAGTTCATCTAAATAAGTATCAATAGTATTAACTTTAATTACTTCTTCTCCATTTAAAATATGTTTTAAATTTTCTATATGATAAGGACTATCAAGATTTTCTTTAAGCATTAATTCTTTATATAATAATTTATAATAATCTCTATTAAATGTTTCTAAATCTAATTTGCTAATTAATTCCATATCAATTAAATGATTTTTACTATGAAGATTATTTTCATTTAAAGCTATCTTTTTTAATAAAGACCTTGTTTTAGAATTTTCAACCTGACTAATTAACTTAAGATCTTTTTCATGATATTTACTTTCTATAGTTCCTAACTTTTTAACAAAGATAAACAATTCTTCAAATAATTTTTTATCTTTAATTTTAAGTAGAAAATCAATATCAAAATTAACATAAGGACTAATAGCAAACTCTTTATCTGATAATAAGTGTTCAATATATAAAACTTTATTATCATCTATTTGATTAAGAAGTTTAAGTCTTTCAAGATAATCTGGAGTTTTAGACCCTTCTATATTATTCTCTCTATGCATTAAATCAGGATTAGCATATTGGATATAAATATCTAAATAATCAAATAAAATTGGTCTTATTAAAGAACTATCTTGAAGATTTAAGATATATAAATAAATAGCAAAAGCTTTAACATAACTTTTAGCATCTAGTAGCATTGCTATTTCATCACGATAGTATTTTCCTTCAATAACTTTCGGAGTTGTCATTAAATTATATAAAAAGTTTTTATCAATCGTTTTATTATTTAAATATATTTTCATATTTGCTAAATGATATTTATCTTGTAAAGAATTTTTATTAATAGCTAAATAATTTAAACCCCATTCTGGACTTGAATATTCTGCTTCTAAATAATCAGAAGAAGCATTGGCTATTAACCTCATATCTTCTCGATGATAAATACTATTTATTGAATTTCTATTTTTAGCAACCATTACTAAAGCTTCTGGTATACTAGTATCATCACCCATTGAAGACTCTAGAATAAGTCTTAAATCTTCATCATGATATTTACTATTAATAAAGTTATCATTTGAAATAACCATTAAAGCAAAACGAATATTATCATAGTTACTTAACAATTCCATATCAAGATAATAATTTTTACTATTTAAAAAATTATCTGTTACTAAATAATCATAAAGTTCAAGACAATTATTATCTTTAAGATTAACAATTAAATTAAGTTTCTTTAAATAATCATTTTTATTAAGTAAATCTTTATTAATTAAGATACTTTTAATTTTAAGAAACTTAATTTTTTCTTTAGGAATATCTAAACTTAAAAAGTTTTTAATTCCTCTTGGAGTAAGTTCCTTTAACCATTTATCAAAATCTGAAGTTTTCTTAAAACAACTACTTAAATCATATTCTCTTATTTTAGAAATTATTTTTTTTAAATTATTATTTTCCATACATACCTCTATCTTTATTATATTAAATATTAAACTCTTGAATTCGCATAGACTAACTTTAATTTCTTTTCTGGACTTCCAAGCGATAATATATAATTATTACTTCCTACTACATGCTCTTCTAAAATACTAGTATCCCGAATTTTTCCATTAAAATCATAAGTTGGTACTAAAATATATTTTGATGTAATTAACTCAGGTATTTTATCTTCATTAAGATGAATTTTATATTTCTTTTCATAAACTTCTGATTTAAGTAATAAATCATAACTAGTATCAACATTAATATCTTTAAGCAATGCTACTAACTTATGAAGTTTATTAATAGCTTCTTCTTTATAAAAATCCCCTACTTGTTTATAAGCAGCATATTCAATCAAAAAATAACTAATTGCTTGGGAAACTAATACTATTAAGGCACTTTCTTTAACCATTAAATAAATTGGTAAATCAACAGCAATACATAAAGGAGTAAGATGAAAAACTAAATATTTTTTTTGATTTCTAACAATTTTCATAACTCCATAATTTTCATTTACATCTTTAATTCTATCAATAAAATCATAATTAATTACTAATTTCATGTAATCACCGAAGAGAAATTATACCTAATAATTAGAAAAAAGTAAATATCATTTAATTATCTCCTTCAATTTTTATTAAATTTCTCTCCCATTTTTTTAAAACCTTTAAGATTTCTTTATCCGTAACTAATTTATTATTCTTACATCTTGCTTGTTGAATTTTTCCATTCAAGACTTCAATTGTAACTAATGATTTATCTAAATTAGCTTTTTCTCTTAAAAAATAAATCTCTGTTTTATTATTACTATACCTATTAGCATATGTTCTAACACAGTTATTTTGATTTCTTCCTTCTTTAATCATATCGGTTATAGAATTAGCTGGTCTTATAATATATTTATCATCTTCATAATAATTAAGCATTAAAATATTAGAAGTTTTTTTAATTCGATCATTAAGAGTTTTATCCCCGAAAATCATGATACTATTTGCTAATTTATCATGTTCTTTAAAGAAATCTTTTGGAAATATTACTTTCTTGTCTTTTAAACTAAATCCTAATTTCAAAGCCCATTCAATATAATCATAATATTCTCTGATATATTCTTCTTCAAGTTTTTCTTTCTTAAAATAACTTACAATTTCATTAATTTTAAGATTATATTCTTCTTTTAAAGATGTAAAAATTTGAAGATATTCTGAAATAAAGTTTATTACATTAATATCTAAACTATTTGACAACTCTATAGCTTTATACATAATATAATCACAGTTATTATTCTGTAAAAATTCTAAATATTTACCTTGAAATAATTTTTTATTTTTTGAATAATCAATTAAATAAAATTTATCAAAGGCTAAATTATAAAGCTTATTTTTAATTAAATATTCAAAATCTTTATAATAAAGAGGTGCAAATAATAAATTACAAATACTCGGAATAATATTTAAAGCATAATCTCCAATATCCCAAATATGACTATAATAAAATATAGTATTTTTAAGTTCTTTAATATTCTTAGGATATAAATATCTACAAGTAAAATAATCATTTAATTCTTCATCTAAATTGTAATCATAATCTTCTTCCTGATTAATTTTTAAATCAATGTCTGAAAAAGAATAACGTTTATTTTCTAATAATTCCCATAATTCATTTTTAATTACAGTATAAACTTTAAAAATACTTAATTTTCTCGTCATTTTTGGTTTATAAGTATTAGGATTATCAAAATAAATATTTTCATTAATTATATAGAGAAAAACTTGACTCATAGAGATATCAAAAACATAATAATGAAAATCTTCTTGAAAATATTTTAAATATTCTAGATTATCAATTTCTAAACAATTACTTTTTTCAAAATTAAATTCTATTGTTTCTTGATGATTATTACATTTTAAATTATTTTTATCATTACCTATATAATTAAAACAAATAGGACAATAAAATTTATCAGTATCAAATTCCTGAATAACCCTTGTGTTTGAAATATCTTTAATAAAATCTTGAACTTCTTCTGGAATATTTTCAGGATCTTTCCAATAATCTGAAATTTCTTCTGTAATTTTTAAATTTTTATCAAACTTTAATTGAAACATAATAACTCCTAATTTAGAAATATTTTAAAACATTTATAATCAAAGGTCAAGTTTACTTATTAAAAATTTTATGTTATTATTAAAGAGAGGTGCGATAATGAAAAATAAAATAAGTATTAATACCCAAAGTAGTATTCGAATTAATGATCAAAAAATTATTTACTTTGACCCATTTAAAATAGAAAAAGAAAGTCATGATGCTGATTTAATTTTTATAACTCATGACCACTATGACCATTTAGATATGGATTCTATTAATAAAATTAAAAAAGATGATACTATCATGGTAATTCCTGATAGTATCAAAGATAAAGTTAACTTTAAAAATCTAATTACAGTATCTCCTAATAATACTTATAATATATTAGGTTATCAAGTTCTAACTATACCAAGTTATAATTTAAATAAGAATTTTCATAAAAAAGAATTTAATTATGTTGGTTATCTAATAACTATTAATAATGAAAAGATTTATATATCAGGAGATACTGACATTACGAAAGAAAATCAAGAAGTTAAATGTGATATAGCTTTAGTTCCAATAGGTGGTACGTACACAATGGATTATCTTGAAGCAAGCAATCTCATTAATAAAATTAAACCTAAAACCGTAATTCCAACCCATTATGGAAGTATCGTTGGAACACTTGATGATGGATTAAAATTTAAAAATTTACTTGATAAAGAAATCGAATGTCTTTTATTAATAAAGTAACTAGAAATAGTTTCTTTTTATTTTAATTTTTCTAAATAACTACAAGTATTTTTAGTAATTTTATAAGTTTTAGGTAAATAATACATAGAATCTTTACAATATAAATTATTATAGTATTCTCCTGTATAGAATGAATAACCATCTATGTTATCTCTATAAAATTTCTCTCTTGTATAATTTAAATCAAGGTCTTTCGGAGTAAAGTTTTTTAAATAATCTTCATAATTATAAGTTTCATTGTCAACATTTACTTTAATACTTTCAATATTATAATAATATTCGATTCTTGAATCAAACTTACGAATAAATTTCTTTCCTACTAAACTATTTTCAATTACATTAACTGAAGTTATATATTTTTCTCTTCTTAATTTAAACTTATTCATATATTTAGTAATATCTTTAGTATTTCTAATAAAGTCTTCTAAAGTCAATCTTTCATTATCTAAAATAATAGCATAGTCTCCCATACATTTACTATAATAAAGATAATTATCAATAATCCCTACTTCCGTTTCTTCATTTCCACATTTAAAAGTTCCTGAAATACTTACTTTATTATAATTTTTACTATTTAAATAATTAAAAGTATTATCAGATATTATCATGATTAAGATAATAAATAATCCTAAATAAACAAGATTTAAAAGTTTAAAATTAACTTTTATTCGAGGTAACTTTTCTTTAATTTTAGAAATTAACTTGGTTTTATAAATTATCAAGAAACAAACTAAACTACCAACTGTTCTTACTATAATCATATCAATATCAAAGCAACCAATTAATAATAAATACTCTATTCCTTCATATAAAAATCCTAAACCAATAACAGTTAAAGTAAATAAATAAGTATTCTTAAATCTTTTATTTATTAAAGGTAAAAAGATTGTTATTCCTAAAAATAAGAAGAAGTTATAAAGTAATAAGTTATCATGAAGACCATAAGTTACATGATCTATTAAAATAGCTTTTAAAGTTCTAAATGGTACTATATTATAGTTATAATATCTAATTTCATTTAAATATAACCCAGTTTTCATCCCATTTGTATTAGCATAAATTAAACTACCAATAAATACTAAATTAATAATTATAACTATTAGATAATTTCTTCTAGCATCTCTCTTACTACTATTTAAAACGTTAGCAATAAGTAACATAATAATAGGTATTAATAAGATTGTTAAATAATCCAATATCATTCCATAACCAACTTTAAATAAAACTATAAAAATTAGATAAGAAATAATACTTAAAATCGTTGCAATTACATTAATAATTTTCTTACCTTTCCGACTTTTAAATACTTCCCAAATCCCCTTAATTAAATCAATAATTTTTTCCATATTTTCTCCTTTCAAATCCAGTATAAAATAAAAATGTTATCCTCGTAAAGGACTAATTTTTCCCAATTTAAAAATGGACTAAATTTGTCCATTATCTCTTTAAATCTTCTTGAAACTCTAATTTGATTATTTCAGTTTCAGAATCATTATAAGTTATTTTTAAATAAGTATCATTAATAATTTTCGATCTATCTTTATAAGGTAAATAGTTATCTACTTTATTTTTAGATATTAAAGTATAGTTATCATCATCAGATTTATAAATTACATTATCATCATAATAAACTTCATATTCTACTATCTCTAGATTATTTGAATTAGTAATTTCTCCTAATTTTAAATAACTTTTAGAATTAGATAAAACCATAAGACCTGACTCAACACTAAAGTTTTCACTTTCTCCAAAGACTTGATAAATGAAAATCGTTTGATAGTTACTAACAAAGTAATAAACTAATAGTCCAACAACTAAAACAATTATTTCCAAAGATAATACCTTCAATAGTTTTCGATACTTACTCTCTCCTCTTTTTAATATATCGACAGTTACATTATCAATTTCTTCTTTATTAGTTTTAGTTTTTCTTTCACCACTTAATATTTCATTTACAGATACATTAAAGAATTTACTTAATAATAGTAAATATTCAGCGGGAGGAGTCATAACTCCCCTCTCCCATTTAGAAATACTTTCTCTTGTAGTTGTTAAATTAAAAGCTAATTCTTCTTGAGTTATTCCTTTTTCTTTTCTTAACATAGCTATAAATTTACCGATTTTTTGATTATCCATTCAAACCTCCAAAAAAAGTGCTAGCTTAACAACTGCCAGCACTACAAACAGTCTTTGTATATTTTTCTAATAAATCATATATCTTATTATAAGAATCTTTATTAATTTCAGGAGTTAATTCCATCATTGGATCCGTTTCCATATCACTTACTCCTTCAATTACATCATAGATTTCTTGTTCTTTAATAATCAAAATATTTGGAGCATAAATTCTTTTTCCAACTACTTGATTATCAATGGTATAATCACTTATATGATTACCTAATAATTCTATGATTTTATTATAACCTTCGCTTCCTTCTTTAATGGTTTCTACTTTCTCGTCTACAATTTCTTTTTTATCACGAATATCAAGAACATCTAAATAATAGATTTTTTTAATCTTTAAATCACTTGCAACTTGAATTAAGTTTTCAATGATACTTCTACACCAAGGACAAGTATTAAAACCAAAGTAAACAACCATATCTTCACGATTCTCGATTTTTTCAGCAAGTTCCTCATCACTTATATAAACAAAGGGATTATCTTTTGGGATTGTAACACTTCTATATCCATCTTCTTTATTTAAACTTTCGTATTCTTCTTTAAATAGAACTGCATCATTTTTCTTGCATCCTGTTATCATGAATAAGCATAATATAATTAATAAAATCTGTAATTTTCTCACATCTACCACCAAATTAATTATATCATACCTACAAGAATTTTCAACAATATTTTGAAAATTCATTGATTTATTGTTACATATTATATATAATTAAGTTGGTGATGGAAATGACTATAACAATTAAAGTAACAGATAAAACTAAACAAGAGATGATTGATTTTTATAATGATTTAAAAAGAGATAAAACTCCTGATTATTCTTTATTTCAAGCAGTTGATGGAGATACAGTTGTAACTTTATATACATCAGGTAAAGCGGTCTTTCAAGGAAACGATGCTGACCTTGCCAGCCTATACTGGATAGAAACCGAGAAAATAAATGCTGGAACTGTTGAATATACTAATTCGGATAATAAGAAAAAAGAAAAAAAAGTTGAAACCAAAAAGACTTATGAAAAAGATTATATTCATTGTACCTCCGTTGGAAGTGATGAAGTTGGAACCGGTGATTACTTTGGTCCGATTGTGGTAACTGCTTCTTTAGTAAAACTAGAAGATGTAGAGTACTTACAAAGTTTAGGAGTATGCGATAGTAAAAAATTAACTGATGAAAAGATTCTTGAAATAGCACCTCTTATTGCTAAAAGAATTAAATATACAAGTTTAGTTTTAAGTAACTCTGATTATAATAAATATCATAAAGATTATAATATGAATAAAGTTAAAGCTATTATGCATAATAAAGTTTTATATCAATTAATGCAAGATAAACCTAAAGTTGATTATATTATAGTTGATGAGTTTGCTAAACCTTTTACTTATTATAAATATTTAGAAGATAGTAAATTTATTCAAAGAGGTATTACCTTTATGACAAAAGCTGAAGATAAAAATTTAGCAGTTGCAGCAAGTAGTATTATTAGTAGATATTTATTCTTAAAAGAATATAAAAAGTTAGAATCAGAACTTGGTCTTTCTATTCCAAAAGGTGCTGGATTTGAAGTTGATAAAGTAGGTCGTGAAATAGTTAACAAGTTTGGAAAAGATAAACTTAAGGAAATAGCCAAATTAAGTTTTAAAAATACAGAAAGAATCATTAATGAATAATGACTCTTTTTTATAATATAGAAGATATTGGAATGGCTTTATTAGCCTCATCAATAGGTATAATATCAGGACAAAGACAAATTAAACCACCATTTCCAATCTCTTTTTTAGTATTATTTAAAATATTAAAATGCTTTATCATTGATTTATCAGGAGTAGCTGTCTTTTTAATTTCAAATGGATATAATGTATTATTAAATGAAATAATTAAATCTATTTCTTTTCCATCTTTATCACGATAGTAATAAAGATTATAATTTAAGTTACTATCAGCATTATTTTTATTTTTAACAAGTTCACTTATTACAAAAGTTTCTAAATAATGACCTGAAACACTACTATTCATTAAAGTTGTAGAATTCTCCCATCCACATAAATATGAACAAAGCCCTGTATCCATAAAATATATCTTTGGAGTTTTAGTTGCTCTTTTAAGTTCACTTGAAAAATAAGGCTCAAGTAAATAAACTAAATCACTATTTACTAAAATTGATAACCAATTTTTTGCTGTTTTTTCATCTATTCCAGCATCTTCTGCTAAAGAATTATAATTTAATACTTCTCCTGTTCTTGAGGCTACACTTATTAAAAACTTATGAAATGATAAAATATTTCCTACTTGTGTTAATTCTCTAACATCTCTTTCTATATAAGTTCTAATGTAATCATCAAAGAACATTTTTCTTTCAATATTAGTAGTATAATATTCAGGCATTCCTCCTTTAAAAATTTCTTCAAATAAATGATTAGGAGAAATTTTATCTTTCTTTTCAATTTTTCTTGGGTCAAATAAAGTTGTTTTTAATTTATGTTTTTCAGCATAACTTAAAGAAGACATTTCAAGAATACCAACTCTTCCAGCCAACGATTCACTTACTCCTTTCATTAATTGAAACTTTTGAGAACCAGTTAACCAATAATCACCATTTTTATTTTTCTCATCAACATCTAATTTAATATATGATAATAAACATGGTGCATATTGTATTTCATCAATTATAATAGGTGGAGTATATGTTTCCATGAATAATTTAGGATCTTCATTAGCAAGTGCTCTTAAGTTTAAATCATCTAAAGAAACATAATTTCTTTCTTTTTCTTTTAATTCTTTAAGTAATGTTGTTTTACCAACTTGTCTACTACCTGTTACTAAAACTACTCTTTTAAATTTACTGTACTTCTTAATTCTTTCAGCTATTGCTCTTTCTATCATTTTCATAGTATCATCACCTTTCTTTAATAAAATTATACATCATCCCTATATAAAAGTCAAGGCTAAAGCGGAATTAACTCCGTTTTAGCCAAGATTACTATTATTTATATGTTAAACTTTATAACAATTATTTTTTATGCAGGCAATGGTTTTCTTTTGATTTGTGTATCACATAATTTTAGTTGTTCTTCTTCATAACCATAGACTTTTAATCCTTCTATATGTGTTGCTACCGTCCATGGATAATATTTATCTTCTAAATTAGATTTAGATGCTGGTATATTTTTTATTTCATTGCAAGTTTTCTCGATTTCTAATCTTTGAAAATTACTATAATCGCCCGAATGGGCAGATGCATAAAAAGCATATCCTCCTATATACTCTATTCCACTTCCGACTTTTACTTCTTCTAATGGATTATCACCAAAAGCATCATCATCTATCCAAGTTACACTATCAGGTATTTCTACTTTTGTTAGATTATTATAAGCAAAAGCATTACTTCCTATTGTCCTTACTGTATTTGGTATTACTACACTTGTTAAGCCTTTATCATAAAATGATTTATCATGTCCAGCATCATCATGAATAGGCATTATATAACCTTCATTTTCTCCGTATCCATCTCCTATAATCGTTACCTCATGTCCATTTATTTTACTTGGTATTACTACATCTCTTCCACATGATGTATCATAATCGGTTATCATGATTTCTGTTTTTCCATTATTATCAAATTCTTGAGACATGAAACATGATGCTGGTTGAGGAAGTGGAGTATAATTTACTTCTTTCTCATTAAAGTCTCCTGCTACATTTATCTTTACACTTGCATAGACTTTATCATTCCATGTTTCCATATCATAATCAATACCTTCTCCTACTCCGACTTTTACACTATCTGATATCCACATATATATTCTATAAGTTCTTGTTATTTTTTCTTTGGTATTTGCACCTATTGTATTTACATATATTTTTTCATCACTTATATCTTCATATCCTCTATTTGTAAATATTTCTTGTTCTTCTTCTCCTACTACTTCTACTAATCTAAATCTTAATAAATCATCTCTTAATCTTTCAGTTCTTTTTGGTTCATCAGCTGGTGGTTCTCCATCTTTTAATACTATTTCATACCATATATCTTTACTATAATTATTTACTCCTTCAACTGTAAATTCAAAATATGGTATATTTTCTTTTATTTTTGATGTATCTTGTTTTATTATATTTAGACTTCTTAATTCTTCTAAATCAAACCAACTTTCAGTATCAAGTGCTTGTTGAAAAGTTTTACTTTGGGCTATTCCTGTTCCATTGCAATATTCTTTCGCTGTTTCTTCATTTTGAAAAAATCTATTCCAACCTTCTTCACTAAAATAACTCTCACAACTGGATAGTTCTTCTTCTGTCATATTTGTATTCAAGTAATATTTACCATAATAATTATTAATATCAATAGGTAACATATCCTTGGCATTTATTTGATTAGTTCCTATATATTTCATATAAATATCACCAGTTACTAATATTTGATTTTCTCCTACTTTAGAATAATTCCAAATTGCAAATGTTACTCCTATTGTTACTACTAGAAGAAGTGCTGCTATTACTCCAACCATTATTCCCCTTTTATGATTATTATTTTTTATCATATATCCTCCCACTATTCTAATCTAATTATACTTTATTTACTTATAATTTACAAGTATTTTTTCTACAAACGAAAAACATAAAGAAATCTAGCATTTATTATACTAAACACTTTATGTTTAAATTTGTCATATATTGAATTTTTTATACTTTGTATCTTAGTTAGTAACCCCCCCC